>NZ_JACARS010000095.1:35828-51733 GCF_013386485.1 Pseudomonas sp. P7758
TCGCGAGCAAGCCCGCTCACACATTTGGTTAGTGGCGAGCCTGGAAAATTACAGTTTTACAGACGAGCGCCCCGGCTTCTTTGTCTGCAACAGATGCGAGAACACCGCATGCAGGTCATCCGACGCGCTTTCCTCATCGAGGTTGAGCTTGCTGTCGATGTGATCCATGTGATGCATCATCAGGTTCACCGCCAAATCCGCATCCCGCGCTTCGATCGCGTCGATCAACTGCGTGTGCTCATCGTAGGAACAGTGCGAGCGGTTGCCGCTTTCGTACTGGGCGATGATCAACGAGGTCTGGGACACCAGACTGCGCTGGAAACTGATCAGCGGCGCATTCTTCGCCGCCTCGGCCAGCTTCAGGTGGAACTCGCCGGAAAGCCGGATGCCCGCGCCGCGATCGCCCCGGGAGAAGCTGTCGCGCTCGTCGTTGACCATCTGCCGCAGCTCGGCCAGTTGCTCGGCCGTGGCATGCTGCACCGCCAATTCGGTGATCGCACGCTCCACCAGGCGCCTGGCGAGGAATACCTGGCGGGCTTCCTCGACGCTCGGGCTGGCCACTACCGCACCACGATTGGGCCGCAGCAGTACCACGCCTTCATGGGCCAGGCGCGACAGGGCGCGGCGAATGATGGTGCGGCTGACGCCGAAGATTTCGCCCAGCGCTTCTTCACTCAATTTGGTACCGGGCGCCAGGCGTTGTTCGAGGATCGCCTCGAAGATATGCGCGTAGACGATATCGTCCTGGGTTCCACTGCGACCGGCCTTACCGGCTCGCGGCTGTTTCTTGAGGGGCTGCAACTGTTCGTTCATGGGCACTCGGGTCGGGAGAACGGCGGCGAATTGACGTTGACTGTAATACGGCACAGAGGGTCGCTGGCAAGTATCGCGTAAAATCAGCGCACATTGTACACAACCCAGTGCGCCAACACACTGTACGGCTGTTTGCGGCGCCGGCTGTATTGCAATGAATCGTTACGTTTGAGTTTAGGCTTGATTCCGCACTTTCTCCTTTGTAGGAGCGAGCTTGCTCGCGAAAAACGTATAAGCACCGCATTCAGTCAGGATGCCAGCGTCATCGTTAACGACCTTCGCGAGCAAGCTCGCTCCTACAGACAGCCCGGTAAAAGGAACACCGCCCCATGTCCGACGCCCCCCAAGCGCGATTACGCCCACTGGCCGACACTTCGCCTTCGGCCATCGTCGCCGGTTTCATCGCCATGATGACCGGCTACACCAGCTCCCTGGTGCTGATGTTTCAAGCTGGCCAGGCCGCCGGCCTGACCACCGCGCAGATTTCCTCGTGGATCTGGGCGATCTCCATCGGCATGGCGGTGTGCAGCATTGGCCTGTCCTTGCGCTACCGCACGCCGATCACCATTGCCTGGTCCACACCGGGCGCGGCGCTGTTGATCACCAGCCTGGGCGGCGTCAGCTACGGCGAGGCCATCGGCGCCTACATCACCTGCGCGGTGCTGGTGACGATCTGCGGGCTCACCGGCAGCTTCGAAAAACTCGTCAAGCGCATCCCCGCGTCCCTGGCGGCCGCCTTGCTGGCGGGGATTCTGTTCAAGATCGGCAGCGAGATTTTCGTCGCCGCGCAGCACCGTACCGGTCTGGTGCTGGGGATGTTCTTCACTTACCTGGTCATCAAGCGCCTGTCGCCGCGTTATGCCGTGCTCGCGGCACTGCTGATCGGCACGGCGCTGTCCGGGCTGATGGGGCTGCTGGATTTCAGTGGCTTTCACCTGGAAGTGGCAACGCCGGTGTGGACCACGCCGCACTTCTCCCTGGCCGCGACCATCAGCATCGGCATCCCGCTGTTCGTGGTGGCCATGACCTCGCAGAACATGCCGGGTGTCGCGGTGCTGCGGGCCGACGGCTATAACGTACCGGCGTCGCCATTGATTACTACCACCGGCCTGGCCTCGCTGGTGCTGGCGCCGTTTGGCTCCCATGGCATCAACCTGGCAGCCATCAGCGCGGCGATCTGCACCGGCCCTCATGCCCATGAGGATCGCAACAAGCGCTACACCGCCGCGGTCTGGTGCGGGATTTTCTACGGGATCGCCGGGGTGTTTGGCGCGACATTGGCCGCGTTGTTCGCCGCCCTGCCCAAGGAACTGGTGCTGTCGATTGCGGCACTGGCGTTGTTTGGCTCGATCATCAATGGCCTGAGCATCGCCATGAATGAACCCAGGGAACGGGAAGCTGCGTTGATCACCTTCATGGTCACAGCGTCGGGGTTGACGTTGTTTTCCATCGGTTCGGCGTTCTGGGGGATTGTCGCGGGGGTGTTGACGCTGGTGATTCTGAACTGGCGCAAGGCCTGATTCTTTAGACCCAGTAACGAAAAAGCGACCCGGGCGGGTCGCTTTTTCATGACATCAGACTGCCGGGTTAATCGGCTTTTCTGGGTGCCAAGCGTCCAGCAGGGCGCTGACTTCAACGCGGGTCAGCTCTGGACGAGCCTTCAGCCACGCTTCAACAGCGGCACGCTGTTCTTCGTTGACCGAACCACGGGTGGCTTTGCAAACCAGACCGAAGTCATCACCGCCGACGTAGTCCAGGCCGTTGCCGTCCATCGCTTCAGTCAGGAATGCTTCGAGGAAAGCGTCAACCGCTTCATCGTCCAAACCTTCTTTGAAGTCCAGGTTCAGTTCGAAACCCAGCTCTTGAAATTCATCAACGCACAGTTTTTTGCGCAGACGCCGGGAACGGTTAGTCGCCATTGGAACAATCCTCTTAAGTAATAACGGGCGGCACTTTAGCAGTTTAAGCAGGCCTTTGCCCGATTCTCTGGGACAGGCGGCAGAGTGCCAGTAAAAAAAACCGCCAATTGCAGCTATCGTTCAGCCACAAGTGCGACAGCCTTGGGGCATAATGCCGACACTTTCATGACCATTGAGGGATTTTTCGTACATACCCCTCACCTTTTTACCCCCTCAGCAGTAGGGTTTTAATTCTTATGATCAAATCTTTGCGTCCACTGTTACTCGCCAGTTTTCTTCTGCCCCTGGCCTTTTCCGTTACCGCCGCCCCGATCAACACTTCCCTGCCGCCCAAGGTCCAGGAAGCCCTTCAGAAAGCCAAGCTGCAAAACAATGCCCTGTCCCTGGTGATGATTCCCCTCAATGGCCCGGGCACACCTACCGTGTTCAACGCCGACGTGTCGGTCAACCCGGCCTCGACCATGAAGCTGGTCACCACCTACGCGGCCCTGGAAATGCTCGGTCCCAACCATCAGTGGAAAACCGAGTTCTACACCGACGGCACCCTGAGCGGCGGGATCCTGAACGGCAACCTGTACCTCAAGGGCGGCGGCGACCCCAAGCTGAACATGGAAAAACTCTGGCTGCTGATGCGCGACCTGCGGGCCAATGGCGTGCAGCAAGTGACCGGCGACCTGGTGCTGGACCGTGGCTTCTTCATCCCGCCGCAATTGCCGGAGTTCAATGACGACGGCAACGACGAGAACAAGCCGTTCCTGGTCAAGCCCGATGCCTTGATGGTCAACCTCAAGGCGCTGCGCTTCGTCACCCGCAATGATTCGGGCAAGGTGCTGGTGTCGGTCGAGCCGCCGATTGCGAGCATCCGCATCGACAACCAGGTCAAGGTCTCCAACGCCAAGCAATGCACCGGCGATGTGCGCTACAGCCCGATGACCGCCGCCGACGGCAGCGTCACCGTGACCGTCAGCGGCCAGTTGGCGGACGGCTGCAGCTCGCAGACGTATCTGTCGTTGCTGGACCACGCCACCTACACCGCCGGCGCCGTTCGGGCGATCTGGAAGGAACTGGGCGGCAGCATCCAGGGCCGCGACATCCAGGCGCCGGTACCGAAGAACGCCAAAGTGCTGGCTCGTGCGTTCTCGCCGGACCTGGCGGAGATCATCCGCGACATCAACAAATACAGTAACAACACCATGGCCCAGCAGTTGTTCCTGAGCCTGGGTGCGCAGTACCGCACCGATGCCGACGGCGATGACGCCAAGGCCGCCCAGCGCGTGGTGCGCCAGTGGCTGGCGAAAAAAGGCATCACCGCGCCGCACCTGGTGATGGAGAACGGCTCCGGCCTGTCCCGTGCTGAACGGGTCAGCGCCCGCGAAATGGCGACCATGCTGCAAGCGGCGTGGAGAAGCCCGTACGCGGCGGAGTACATCAGTTCGCTGCCGATTGCCGGCACCGACGGCACCATGCGTAAACGCCTGAAGACCACGGCCATGCGCGGCGAAGCCCACGTCAAGACCGGCACCCTGAACACCGTGCGGGCGATTGCCGGGTTCAGCCGCGACAACAATGGCAATACCTGGGCTGTGGTGGCGATTCTCAACGATCCGAAACCGTGGGGCGCGTCCTCGGTACTGGACCAGGTGCTGCTGGACCTGTATCGCCAGCCGAAACTGGCGGCGGCGGCCCCGGTCCTCTAACAGCAGCAAATATCAAATGTGGGAGCTGGCTTGCCTGCGATGTATACGCCTCGGTCTATCAGGAATACCGAGGTGATGCTATCGCAGGCAAGCCAGCTCCCACATTGATCTCTAATAGCTTGAATGGCCGTGCACTTCAGGCAAGCACCCGCTCTGCCTCAACCCTGTCCCTGCCCGCCTGCTTGGCGGCATAGACACCCGAATCCGCCCGCAGCAACAAGCTGTCGACGCCCTCCTCGACCCGCCAACTTGCGACCCCGAAGCTCGCCGTCACCGTGCCGACACCTTCCATCGGCTCACCGCGCAACGCCTGCCACAACTCCAGGGCAACATTGAACGCCTGGCTGCCGTCGGTATTGGCGCACAGCACCACAAACTCCTCGCCGCCCAGCCGGCAAAACACATCCGTGCGTCGTAACCGCTGGCTGATGCGCCGGCATAACTCCTTGAGCACTTCATCACCCACCGCGTGACCATGCTGGTCGTTGATGCGCTTGAAGTGATCGATGTCGAACATGATCACCGACAACGCCCCCGAGGCACGCTTGACCCGGATCATCTCGGCCTTCAGCCGGTCCTGGAAGTAGCGTCGGTTATGAATGCCGGTCAGGGAATCGGTAATCGACAGCGCCCGCAGCTCTTCCTCGACCCGCTTGAGATCGGAAATATCCGACACATAGCCATGCCATAACGTACCGCCACCGGCCAGCTCTTCCGGCGTCGCCTCACCGCGAACCCAGCGCAGCCCCCGATGGGGCAACTGCACCCGGTATTCTTCACGCCAATGGCTCAGTTGCAGGGTGGACAGGCGAATGGACTCCCGTACACGCTCGACATCCAGCGGATGAATCCGCTCGAAGACCTTTCGCGCATCCTGCTGCAACACCCCAGGCTCGATTTCGTAGATGTCGCGGATGCCATCGCTGGCATAAATGAAACGCGAGACATTGTTCGGTTCCAGGATGAACTGGAAAATACCGCCGGGCACATGGGCGCTGAGTTTCTTCAGCAGGCGGTCCCGCGCGGCCAGTGCCTCATAGGCGCGCTTCTGCTCGGTGACATCCAGGCAGATCGCCAGGTGCCCGACCCACAGGCCATGCTCGTCCAGCAGAACAGTGGCGAGCATGTTCACCGTCAGTTGGCTGCCGTCCTTGCGTACCAGCGTCCACTCGCGGGCCTCATGCACTGCATCGGCGCTGTCCACCAGCATCGCCTGGGCTGGCGCGATGCGCTTGCCGAGGATTGCGCTCAATTGCGCGGCACGGGCTTCCAGCTCGGGGGCCAGGTGCAGGCTTTCGAGGGTCAGGTGGCCCAGTACCTCTTGTGCTTCAAAGCCCAGCATCTGCTCGGCGCCGGCGTTGAAGGTGGTGATCACACCGCGCAAGTCCGTCGCGATGATCGCCACCTGGGTGGCCGCATTGAGCACGCTGCGCAGTTGGCCGTGGGTGCCTCGCAGTTCCTGTTCCCGCTGACGCAATTGGGCGGTGCGCTGCTCCACCAGCTTCAATGCGCGCTGGCGCTGGCTGACCACCACGTAGAGCAACGCACTGAGCAGCACACTCAGCAGGCTGCCCATGACCAGGATACTGACCAGCGACGAGTGATTGCCCTGCTGGAACACCTGGCTGGGGCGCAGGCTCAAGGCGTAGACGTGGTCGCCGAGCGTCAGCCGGCGTGCTGCCACCAGGTCACTGTCTGCCACGGGGTTGCTGGATTCGTACAACACCCGTTGCTCTGCATCGGAGGTGTCGACAATCTGCATCACCAGGTTGTCCCGTGCGGCCTTGGGCAAGCCATCGGCCACCAGCTGGCGCATGCTGATCACCGCCATGACGTAGCCGTAAGGTTCACTGTTGGGCACTTGTGTCGTCGGTGCCCGGCTGACCGGTGCCACCAGCAATACACCCATGGCATAGGCCGGCTCCACACCCACCAGTTGCATGGGCTGGGACACCGCCATCTTCCCTGACTGTTGCGCACGCTCCACCGTCGAGCGCCGCAGTGGCTGGGCCAACAGGTCAAAACCCAGCGGCGAGCCGAGAATGCTCTGGGTCTGGCTGTACAGCACCGGCACATACTCATCGCGATCAGTCGCCGGGGTCAGTTCGCCCGCCGCATTCAATTCACGAATGGAGAAATTCGCACCGCGCTCCGCCGTGATTGCCTGCTCGAACGCACCGCGCTGGTCACGCAAAACCCGGGGTGCCCAGGCATAGGCGCGGGTACGCAACAGCAAGGGCTGCGCGAACCCTTCGAACTCTTTGCGCGAGACTGTATTTGAATTGACGAAGAACCGCCGCAGGCTGCCCAGGCGTTGTTCCTGGTCCTCGAAACGCTCCTGGAGACGGCTGTAGCGCTCGTTGACCAGCAGTTGAAAGCGCTGGCGCATCTGCTGCTGGTAAAGCTCGGACGCGGCCCAGGCGACGACAATCGTCAGCGCGATACCGGCCAGCAACACCACCACCGCCACCAGCCACGCCGACACCTGCTCACTGATAAAGCCTAGGATTTTCGGGCGGACGGCATGCAGCGGCATAGACAAGACTCGGAACGCCAGCGTGCGGGTGCGTCACTTTGGCTAGGTCCTAAGTTATAGCCACAGGACTTGCGTTTGACCAGCGCAAAAAAAAGCCGCAAGGCCGGAATGATCCGGGCCTGCGGCTTCAGAACGCAGTGATCAGCGCGCGGTGATTTTCCACGCCCGATGGATCTTGGCGTTACGCGCAAAATCCGGGTCGATGGTCTTGTCGCTGATCTCTTCGACGGCATACCGCTCGACGAGGTTGTCTTCCAGCTGGAACTTGCGGAAGTTGTTCGAGAAGTACAACACGCCGCCCGGTGCCAGGCGCGCCATGGCCAGGTCCAGCAACTGCACGTGGTCGCGTTGCACGTCGAAGATGCCTTCCATGCGCTTGGAGTTGGAGAAGGTCGGCGGGTCGATGAAGATCATGTCGAACTCATCGCGGCTGGCTTCCAGCCAGGCCATCACGTCGCCCTGCTCCAGGCGGTTCTTGTCGGAGAAACCGTTGAGGGAGAAGTTGCGGCGCGCCCAGTCCAGGTAGGTCTTCGACAGGTCGACGCTGGTGGTGCTGCGCGCGCCACCCTTGGCGGCGTGCACACTGGCGGTGGCGGTGTAGCAATACAGGTTGAGGAAGCGTTTGCCGGCCGCCTCTTTCTGGATGCGCATGCGCATTGGACGGTGGTCGAGGAACAGGCCGGTGTCCAGGTAATCGGTCAGGTTGACCAGCAACTTGACGCCGCCTTCGCTGACCTCGGTGAACTTGCCCTGGGCGCTCTGGCGCTCGTACTGCTTGGTGCCGCTCTGGCGTTCGCGACGCTTGACCACCACACGGTTCTTGTCGATGCCCAGCGCCTGGGGAATGGCCGCCAGGGCATCGAACATGCGTGCCGAAGCTTTTTCCGGGTCAATCGACTTCGGCGCCACGTATTCCTGGACGTGGACCCAGTCGTGGTACAGGTCGATGGCCATGGAGTATTCCGGCATGTCGGCATCGTACACACGGTAGCAATCGACGCCTTCGCGCTTGGCCCACTTGCCCAGCAGTTTCAGGTTCTTTTGCAGGCGGTTGGCAAACATCTGCCCGCCTTCGCTCAAGCGCGCCTGCTCGACCACTGGGGCCGGGGCGGGTTTGATCGGGTTCCCGTTCTTGTTGTACTGGCGCTCTTGCGGCTCGGTCGGCGCCTGGTCGTAGGCCGCTTGCTCGCGCTCGGCCTGGCGTTGTTCCGGGGTGCGACGCTCGCCGGTGACGAACTGGTCCGGGGTGACCTTGATCAGCAGCAATTTGCACGGCAAGGCGCCGTTCCAGAACGAATACTGTTTGTGGCTGCGGATGCCCATGCGCTTGCCCAGGTCCGGAGCACCGGTGAACACCGCCGCTTCCCAGCCCAGGCACGCCTGGCGCAGACGCTCGCCGAGGTTCTGATAGAGGTACAACAGGCTGGCTTCATCACCCAGACGCTCGCCATACGGCGGGTTGCAGATCACCAGGCCTTTCTGGTTCTGGTCCGGACGCGGCTCGAAGGTACCGACTTCGCCCTGGTAGATCTTGATCCAGTGGCTGAGGCCTGCGCGTTCGATGTTGTTGCGGGCGGGTTGGATCAGGCGAGGATCCGCCTCGTAACCACGAATCCACAGCGGTGGCTTGGCCATGCCGATGGCGGCACGTTCGCTGGCCTCTGTGTGAAGTTTTTTCCACAGCGCCGGAACGTGGCCAAGCCAGGCGGTGAAACCCCACAGCTCACGGTTCAGGTTGGGCGCCATGTCGGCGGCGATCATCGCGCCTTCCACCAGGAAGGTACCGACGCCGCACATCGGGTCCGTCAGCGCGCCGCCTTCGGCAGCGATGCGCGGCCAGCCGGAGCGAATCAGGATCGCCGCCGCCAGGTTCTCTTTCAACGGTGCCGCGCCCTGCTGCAGGCGGTAGCCGCGCTGGTGCAGGCTGTGGCCGGACAGGTCGAGAGAGAGGATCGCTTCGCCACGGTCCAGGCGCAGGTGGATGCGCAGGTCCGGGTTGATCTTGTCGATGGATGGACGTTCGCCGGTCGGGGTGCGCAGCTTGTCGACAATCGCATCCTTGACCTTCAGCGCGCCGAAGTGGGTGTTGTCGATGCCCGAGCCATGGCCGCTGAATTCAACGGCCAGGGTGCCGTCGGCGAGCATGTGGTCTTCCCACTCGATGTCCAGCACCCCGTGGTAGAGGTCTTCGGCGTCCTTCATCGGGAAGCGCTTGAGCACCAGCAACACGCGGTTGGCCAGGCGCGACCAGAGGCACAGGCGGTAGGCGGTCTCCATGTCGGCCATGCCGCGCACGGCCGAGGTGTGCTCGCGGGCTTCCTCAAGGCCAAGCCCCACGGCTTCCTCGATCAGCAGGCCTTCGAGGCCCTTGGGGCAAGTGAGGAAGAGTTCAAAACGGTCCGACATGGGGCATTCCAGGCTTTTCAGCAATAAGTGAACGGGCGACGCATCGCGCGTTCGGTTTTCAATCAAGCGCTTTTCTTGAAGAACGCTCGTGTGGCACGAATGTGCCGTTCCACCCCGGCTACCGGCCTTTCGGGCCTTTATCGACGGGGCAGTTCAAGTATTTGAAGCAACAAAAAGAAACATTCCGACCCTTCGTCGAATAATAACCGACTGCAACAGGCGGACATTCTCACTAAAGGATTAAACCCATCCTCTTTGAAGGGCACATCATAGCTGGGTTTGCCCAACAAAAGGGGCGAAAAGCCATCCCAGCTTATGGCTATAGCATCATTATCGTTACGTGCTTATGACAAAACGATCATTGAATCCATGTGACCTATTGGTTAGAACTCAACACAGGTTGGCGCCGTAACGACGCCGACACATAGCTCGCCACGCCGGCAGCGAGCGCACCAACGGCAGAAAAACTCTGCCCGGCCTCGGACGAGGCCGAAGGATATCAAGACAGTCAACAAGTGAGGGAAACACCCTATGAGAAGACTTAAGCGTGATCCGTTGGAAAGAGCATTTTTACGCGGATATCAATATGGCGTTCATGGCAAATCCCGTGAGCTTTGCCCATTTACTCTACCGTCGGTACGCCAAGCCTGGATCAACGGCTGGCGAGAAGGACGCGGCGACAACTGGGACGGTATGACTGGCACTGCGGGAATCCACAGACTCAACGAACTTCACGCCGTCGGCTAATCAAGGGCATTTAATTCCGACACCAGCACGAATACGCAACCACTTAACCACGCACGCCCCATCCGGGCGGCGGGCTTCGGCCCAGGGGCTCCTTCAAGGAGCCCTTTTTATTGCCTGTTGTCAGCCGCGCGGCAATGCCGCAATCGCATCCACCGCCTGGCGAATCAACGCCGGGCCCTTGTAGATAAAGCCGGAGTACAACTGCACCAGGCTCGCGCCGGCGGCGATTTTTTCGGCCGCGTGCTTGCCCTCGGTGATGCCACCCACGGCAATGATCGGCAAGCGCCCTGCCAACTCGGCCGCCAGCACCTTGACGATGTGGGTGCTCTGGTCGCGTACCGGCGCACCGGACAGGCCGCCCGCTTCGTCACCATACGCCAGGCCTTCGACACCGACGCGGCTCAGGGTGGTGTTGGTAGCGATCACCGCATCCATGCCCGAATCCACCAGGGCCTGGGCCACCAGTACGGTCTCTTCGTCGTTCATGTCCGGGGCAATCTTGATTGCCAGGGGCACACGCTTGCCGTGGCGCACAGCCAAATCTTCCTGGCGCTGGCGCAAGGCTTCGAGCAGTTGCTTGAGGGAGTCGCCAAACTGCAGGCTGCGCAGGCCCGGGGTGTTAGGCGAGCTGACGTTGACCGTGACGTAGCTGGCGTGGGCGTAGACCTTGTCCAGGCAAATCAGATAGTCATCCACCGCACGCTCCACCGGCGTGTCGAAGTTCTTGCCGATATTGATCCCGAGGATACCGGTGTACTTAGCCGCCTGAACCCGTGACAGCAGGTTATCCACACCCAGGTTGTTGAAGCCCATGCGATTGATGATCGCCTCGGCTTCCGGCAGGCGGAAGATCCGCGGCTTCGGGTTGCCTGGCTGCGGCCGTGGGGTCACGGTGCCGATTTCGACAAAGCCAAAACCCAGCTGCGCAAAACCGTCGATGGCTGCACCGTTTTTGTCCAAACCCGCAGCCAGGCCTACCGGGTTGGGGAAATCGAGCCCCATCACCGACACCGGCATTTTCGCCGGGGCCTTGCACACCAGGCCATTGAGCCCCAGGCGGCCACCGGCACCGATCAAGTCCAGGGACAGATCGTGGGAAGTTTCCGGAGAGAGTTTGAACAACAGCTGGCGGGCCAGGGTATACATGGGCGGGCTTGACTCGGATGGCGGCGAAAGGTGGCGGCGATTATAGCCGGGGTGACGGGCTGCATGCGAGGCGTGCCGTCCAATCGTCAGTTACGGTGCGTCATCAGTTCCTCATAGCGGGCCCAGATTTTTTGCGCATAGCGAAGACGCAGGGCCTCACGCTGAGGCCCGGGCCCGCCGCCCACATTGTAGGAACCGATCGCTGTCCAGTTGTAGCCGAACTGTTTGACGAAGTCGGCAAGGATCGACGCCCCCACCTCCACCGACAGGCAAGGCTCATCCAGCAAGCGCTGCTCGGTAATGCCCTCCTTGAGCAGGCGCGGCAGGTGAATGCTGTTGATCTGCATCAGCCCGATATCACGGGTGCCGTTGTTGTTGGCGTAATTCATGGCCTTGGCGCGGTAGCCCGACTCCACTGCGGCGATGGCCTGCAACAATTCCGGCTCCATGCCGTATCGGCTGGCAGCCTCGGCCCAGCAATACGCCCGGGCTTCATTGCCGAAGCCGAGCGTGAGCATCAGCAGCAGCGCCCCCTTGCACCGGGCGCTGCTCATGCCTGCCCCCGACCGCAGGTGGAACAGACAGCGCCCACCGTCAGGCTGGTCATCCTGACCGCACAGGTCACCCGGTACCCTTTGCCGTATACCGTCTTGATCAGACCCTTGCCGCCCTTCAAATATTTGCGCAGCGAACAGATGCAACGGGTCAGGGACTCTTCCGTGGCCTCGTTATGGGGCCATGCCTGTTCCAGCAAGTGGTCCTTGGTCACCAGCACTCCGGCCGAGGACAGCAACAGGCGCAACACCTGCCACTCCTTGGGCGGGAGTTGAATATCCGAGTCTTCACTGGTCAATCTACCGTCGCCGTGCAACGTCCAGCGCTCAAAGACCATGGGGGTAGCCAGTACCCCATCGTTCACCACGGCCATTCGTACCTCCGCACCCAACTCACCTTCATTTCCAACACTGGTTTCCTGAAGGTCGCGACTATAAAAAGCCCACTCGCTGTATAGGAGAGGAAAAAACCCCATAGGCACTGATTTTTTCAGACTGGGCACGTAGGACCTTTCGACGATGCCCGCCCAGGGGCGCCACCAACGTTCTTATCCTTCGGTCACCCGGTTAAATGCCCGCTTCACCTGCTCATGCTGGGAGCGCGTCAACGGCGGCGCCTGCCCCGGCTCGGCAGCGGTATGCAGCACATTTGCGACCGCCGTCGCCTGAATCACAAACAATCGCACACTGTTGGCCATGGGCCCGTTGTAGCGTCCGAGCAAGGCTGTGCCGGTATCGCGCTGAAAATTCCCCACCAGCAATCGCCTGCCCGGAGCCACACGCACCACCGTGTTGATCCCCATCCGCTCCACCCCCGCCGAGGGTTTGTCGCGACTGGCAGCCTTGCCCATCTGGCGGCCATCCTCGACGGTGAGCAGCATCTCGATTTCATTCGCCTCGGCGAAGCGCGGCAGAACACTGACCTGCGTACCAAAGACCACCGGTTGCCATTCGTCGTGTTCTTCACCCGGCCGGGGCAGATAGAACGTCTGGTTGTCGTTGAAAACCGCGGGCACATTCTCCTGGGTGAGAATCACCGGCAACGTCGTGACCCTCGCTCGCCTGCGCAACTCCAAGGCGGTGATCCGCTGCATGAATGCTTCGTCCTCGATGGGTGCCATGACCCGGGTAGCTGAAGGCTTGTCCGCCCCCTTGTGCATGGTCGCGCTGATCTTCTTGAGCTCATCGCGGTCCACATCCACCAGCCACATCGAAACCTCCACCGCGCGCTTCGGTACGTCCAGTTCTGCCACCAGACCTTCGATAAAGCTCACCTGCGCGGGCTTGCCCTTGATCAGCAGGCTGTTGGTGTCCGGGTACGCCAGCACCGAGATATTCTTGTCGGCCAGTAATCCGGGTTGCCGCGGGGACGCACTCTCCCGCTCGACGGCCAGCAGTTTTTCGATCATGGATGCCATGCCCGGCACCGTGACGGTTCTGTCGCCCATGTTGTACTCGCGGTCTGCAACGTGGGTGTTGAGCACCTGCACCACCCCGATCCGCTGCGGCCCCAGGCGCAGTTCCGCACGCTGGCGGTCCATCAGTTGGGCCAGGCGCAGCACATGGTCGACATAGTTCGGCGGCCCGGACACGTAGAACACCCGCACCCCACTCGCACGCAGCGGGTAGCGCGCCTCTTCGAGCCCCGAACGGCGCATGAACCCACGCAGGAGGTCGACCGAGATATGCCGCAGGGTCACTACCGAGCTTTTCGCCTCGTCGGCGTCATAGAGGTAAAGCACCTGGCCATCGGTGTACCAGATCAGGCCTTGCTGCTGGGCGACCGACTCCAGCAGCGGTTGGGGCGAGTCGAAATCGAACGCCCCGCTGATGCGCTTGCGAGCTGCCGCCTGACTGACAACGATCGGCTGCCCCAGCGGCAGGGACAACGCGGTAAAAAAAGTGTGCAGGCTTTCATCACGGGCCTGGTAGGAGTACCCGAACGCGCCGGGGCTGCCCAGCAGCACCAGGCCGAAAAGCAGCGTCGAGAAACGGTGAAGGTGGCTGAACATGCCTGCATGGCCCGGGCTGAAAGAGCGGCCATACTGCGAGGCAGGCCAATTTCAATCCTGATGGAAAGCTGACGCCCAGCCCATCCTGTGCGCATCGTGGCATGTGCCTTGCTTTGCCTTGTCTATCGCAGCTCGCGCCAACGGCGGAACGGGCTCAAGGACACAGACGTCGTTACCCCGGGCTCTTCCTCTGAGTACCCGACGGAACGGCGTTTTTTTATGAAAGGTACGTATTGATGAGTGATCCCCTGGCTTGGGTCAACGGCAGCGATGCCCCGGAAAAGAGCAGCCTCAACCTGGGTTTCATGGCCCTGAGCGATTGCGCCTCGGTGGTGGTCGCCGCCACCCAGGGCTTCGCCCAGCCCTATGGCCTGACCTTGAATCTCAGGCGCCAGTCATCATGGGCCAGCCTGCGGGACAACCTGGTCAGCGGCGAACTGGACGCCGCCCACAGCCTGTACGGCCTGATCTACGCCGTACACCTGGGCATCGGCGGCGTGGCACCCACCGATATGGCGGTGCTGATGGGCCTGAACCAGAACGGCCAGAGCATCAACCTGTCCCGTGGCCTGCAACAGCTGGGGGTGACCAGTCCTGAGGCACTGGACCGCCACGTGCACCAAAGCCGAACAAAACTCACCTTCGCCCAGACCTTTCCCACAGGTACCCACGCCATGTGGTTGTATTACTGGCTGGCCAGCCAGGGCATTCATCCCCTGCAGGATGTGGACAGTGTGGTGGTGCCGCCGCCGCAGATGGTTGCGCACCTGCAAGCCGGGCGCATCGACGGCTTTTGTGTGGGCGAGCCCTGGTGCGCCAGTGCGGTGAAGCAGAACCAGGGCTTTACCCTGGCCACCACCCAGGCACTGTGGCCGGACCATCCGGAAAAAGTCCTCGGCTGCACCCAGGCATTTGTCGAGCAATACCCCAATACCGCCCGGGTACTGGTGATGGCGATCCTGCAGGCCAGCCGTTTTATCGAACAGAGCACGGAAAACCGCCGCTCCACTGCACAGTTGCTGAGCGCCCCGCAGTACCTCGACGCCCCGCTCGATTGCATCGAACCGCGCCTGCTCGGCGACTACGATGACGGCCTCGGCAACCACTGGCAGGATCCCCACGCGCTGCGTTTTTATGGCGACGGCGAGGTGAACCTGCCCTACCTGTCTGATGGCATGTGGTTCATGACCCAGTTCCGCCGCTGGGGCCTGCTGCGGGAGGACCCGGACTACCTCGGCGTTGCCCGGCGTGTGCAACAACTGGACATCTATCGCCAGGCGGCCAGCGCCGTGGGCGTGCCTGCCGGTGGCGAGGCCATGCGCAGCAGCCAGTTGATCGACGGAAAAATCTGGGACGGTTCGGACCCGGCCGGGTATGCCCGCAGCTTTCGCCTGCATGCCATGGCAGATGTTGCCAGCCGCCAGGCCTTGCGCTGACAGGAGGAACCCATGCTACGAATCCTGTTGATCAATGACACACCGCGCAAGGTCGGTCGGCTCAAGGCTGCGTTGACCGAGGCCGGGTTTGAGGTGATCGATGAATCGGGGTTGACGATCGACTTGCCGGCGCGGGTCGAAGCGGTGCGCCCGGACGTGATTTTGATCGATACCGAGTCGCCGGGACGCGATGTGATGGAGCAGGTGGTGCTGGTGAGTCGCGACCAGCCACGGCCGATTGTGATGTTTACCGATGAGCATGATCCGGGGGTGATGCGTCAGGCGATCAAGTCCGGGGTGAGTGCCTACATTGTCGAGGGGATTCAGGCGCAGCGGTTGCAGCCGATTCTGGATGTGGCGATGGCGCGGTTCGAGAGTGACCAGGCGCTACGCGCGCAGTTGCAGGCGCGGGATCAGCAGTTGGCCGAACGCAAGCGGATCGAAACGGCCAAGGGGTTGTTGATGAAAATGAAGGGGTGTAATGAGGAAGAGGCCTACACGCTGATGCGGCGTCAGGCGATGAGTCGGCAGCAGAAGCTGATTCAGGTGGCGGAGCAGATTATTGCGATGAGTGAGTTGTTGGGGTGAGAGGGGGGTCGGGGTGTATATCCGTTATTTAGGTAACGGCGACTATTGGTT
>NZ_JACARS010000096.1:0-80425 GCF_013386485.1 Pseudomonas sp. P7758
TATGTACACAAACCTCACGCCGGAAACCGCAATGGCAACGCCGGCTTCAGCAACGCCGCCGGATCCCGATAACGCGCCCCAAAGTGGTCCCCCGGCAACCGCGCCCGCCCAGCCCCAAACAACCGCTCCCGCAACGTCTCCCCCTCGTTGTACCGCTCACGAAACCGCCCCCGACGACGCAACTCCGGCACCACCAACTCAATAAAGTCCCGCGCCGTCTCAAACGACAAATACTGCCTCAGGTTAATCCCGTCGATCCCATCCTCATCCAGCCATTTCTCAATCGCGTCCGCCACCACCGTCGGCGTACCCGCGACAAAAAACCGCTCGCGATTAAACCCACCCAGCTGCGCCAATACCGCCCCAACAGTGGAGTCCGCCTTGTACCGGCTCAAACTCTCCCACCCCTTGACCTGCCGACTCACCAGATCACTGATCAACGTATCCCGCGGATACGCCGTCAAATCAATCGCCGACTGCCCGTGAGCCAGCGACGCCTCGACACTCACCAACTTGCGATAACTGTCGAGCTTGGCACTCACCTCCTCATCCGTCCGTCCAACGATCACCCCCGCCATCACAATAAACTTCAACCCCGCCGGATCGCGATCATGCTCAACCGCCTTCTGCCGCATCGCCTGGATATTCGCCCGCACCGCCGGCGCATCATTACCACCGGTAAACACCACTTCGGCATGCCGCCCGGCAAACTCGATCCCGGCCGGTGACCCCGTAGCCTGAAACAATACCGGCGTACGCTGCCGCGAAGGCTGGCACAAGTGTGGGCCGGCAACCTTGAAGTGTTCCCCCACGTGGTTGATATAGCGCACCTTGTCCGGATCGGTGTAGATCCGACGCTCACGGTCGACAATCACCGCGTCATCGTCCCAGGAGCCTTCCCAAAGCTTGTACAGCACGTCGAGGTATTCATCGGCGATCTCGTAGCGGTGATCGTGAACCACCTCAGTGTCGTGCCCGAAGTTGCGCGCCGCATTCGGCAAATACGAGGTGACGATGTTCCAGCCCACCCGCCCCTTGGTCAGGTGATCGAGGGTACTCATGCGCCGCGCAAACGCGAACGGCGGTTCGTAGGTGGTGGAAAAGGTCGCGCCGAAACCCAGGTTCTTGGTCACCCCGGCCATCGCCGGAATCACCAGCAGCGGGTCGTTGCTGGGAATCTGCATGCCCTCACGCAGCGAGGTCTCGGGGCCGTCGCGAAAGCGGTCATAGGTGCCAATCACATCGGCCAGGAACACGCCGTCAAAGGTGCCGTATTCCAGCAGCTGCGCCAGCTCGGTCCAATAGTCCAGGTCGTTGAAACGGTGCCGGTTGTTGTCCGGGTGCACCCACAAACCATGGACGATGTGGCTGACGCAGTTCATCTCAAACAAATTCACGTGCAGTTGCTTTGGCACCAGGAGCACTCCTTTCGTAGATACGTTTTCCAATACGTCAGATCGCGACATTCAGGTAGAACGGGATCGGCGTGTAGTCGGTTTCAAGGGTCGGGATCGCATCGATCAGCGCGCGGGTATAGGCATGGGCCGGACGGTCGAACACCGCGCGTACCGAGCCGGACTCCACCACTTCACCGGCCTTCATCACCAGCACACGCTCGCTGACGTGGTTGATCACGCCGAGGTCATGGGAAATGAACAGGCAGGCCAGGCCGAGGCGGCGCTTGAGGTCGTCGAGCAGTTCGAGAATCTGTGCCTGTACCGACACGTCGAGCGCCGACACCGGTTCATCGCAGATCAGGATCTGCGGCTCGGACGCCAACGCTCGGGCAATCGCGATGCGCTGGCGCTGGCCACCGGAAAGTTCGATCGGCCGGCGCGACAAGGCGCTGGCATCAAGGCGTACCAGTTCCAGCAGTTCCAGGGCACGGTCGCGCCGGGCATGACGCGGTACGCCAGCCACCACCAGCGCTTCGAACAGCACACGCTGCACGGTGTAGCGTGGGTCGAAGGAGCTGAGCGGGTCCTGGAACACCACTTGCACCGCACGCCGGGCTTCGCGTTTTTGCCTGGCGTCGAGGTCGGACCAGCGCTGGCCCTTGATCCACACCTCGCCGGCATCGGCGGTTTCCAGGCCGAGTATCAGCCGGGTCAAGGTGGTCTTGCCGCAACCCGATTCGCCCACCACCCCCAGCGTCTCGCCGCGACGCAGCTGTAGCGACACCTGGTTCAGCACCGTGCGGGTTTTGCCGTCGGGGCCGACAAAGGTTTTGGACAGATCGCGTGCTTCAAGCAGTATTTCGCCCTGGGGCGCCGGCTCGGGCTCCACCGCCGTGAGCAGTCGGCGTGTGGGCTGGAAGTGCACGGCCTTGGCGGCCCGCAGCAGCAGTTGGGTATACGGATGACGCGGGTCTTGCAGGACCTGTTCGGTGCTGCCCTCCTCCACGATCACCCCGTGGCGCATCACGGCCACGCGATCGGCCAGGCGCGAGACCACCGACAGGTCGTGGCTGACCATCAGCAGTGCATTGTCTTCACCGCGCAGGCTCTCCAGCAGGGCGATGACCTGGGCCTGCACCGTGGCATCCAGTGCCGTGGTGGGTTCATCGGCAATGATCAGCCGCGGATTGCAGGCAATCGCCGAGGCGATCAGCGCCCGCTGGCGCAAGCCGCCGGAAAGTTGCCAGGGGTATTGGCTGGCGCGCAGTTCCGGTTCCGGCACACCGACATCCCGCAGCAGTTCCAGCACCCGCAGGCGGCGCGCTTCCAGGCCCAATGCGGTGTGCAGGTACAACGGTTCTTCGATCTCGGCACCGACGCGGCGCAGCGGGTCCAGCGCGCCCAACGCGTCCTGCATCACAAAGCCGATGCTCGCGCCGCGCAGTTGCTGCCAGGCCCGCTCGTTGAGCTGGCGCAGGTCGACGCCCTGGAAGGCCAGCTTGGCAGCCTGGACATGGGCGTCCTTGCCGGTGAGGCCAGCCAGGGTGCGGGCGGTGACGCTTTTGCCGGACCCCGACTCCCCCACCAGCGCCAGGCATTCACCCCGGCTCAACTGCAGACTGACACCGTGCAACACTGGCTCGGCCTGGCCGAAACGTACTGTGAGGTCGCGGATATCGACCAACGGGCCGAGGGTATGGATGTTCATCGTCATAGAGGCTTTCCTTCGCTGCGGCGCAAGAGTTCGCGGCCGATGGCACTGATGGAAACAACGGTCAGGGTGATGATCAGGGCGGGCCAGGCCACCAGCCACGGCGCATTGGCCAGGAAGCTGCGCCCGATGGACATCATCCCGCCCCACTCCGGCGCAGGCGGCGGTGCGCCGAAGCCGAGGAAACTCAAGGCGGCACCGGCAGTGATCGCGCCGCCGATGCCGATGGTGGCGAGGATCAACACGGGCTTGAACGCATTCGGCAGGATGTGCCGCAGCACCACCGCCAGCTGCGATTGGCCGAGGGTGACGGCGGATTCGACGTAGCCGGCATTGCGTACGCTGAGGGTTTGCGCCCGCACCAGGCGCGCATAACGCGGCACACCGGCAATGCCTATCGCGAGAATCAGATTGGCCGTGCCCTGGCCGAAAAACGTGATGATCACCAGCGCCAGCAACAGGTCGGGAAACGACAGCAACACGTCGATCCCGCGCATCAAGGCGCCGTCCAACCAGCGCGGCCCAAGGCCTGCGATCAAGCCGAGCAAGGTGCCCCAGGCCAGTCCCAGCGCAGTGGCGGCGAGGCCCATGAACAGCGACGAACGCACGCCATAAATCAATCGGCTGAGCACATCGCGCCCGTTCTCATCAGTGCCCAGCCAATGCACATTGCTCGGCGCCTGGAACGCCATGCGCGCCGACGCCTCCAGCGGGTCATACGGGGCCAGCCATTGCGGAACAACGGCGGCCAACAGCAACAGCCCGACAAATACCCCGGCGAGCAACAGACCCGGCCGCAGTTGGGTAAACCCGACAAGACGCAACGGGCGATTGCCGATCAACGTTTCAATGGTTTGCGTCATGCCAGGCTCCTGGTGCTAGGGCGCGGGGTTGGGAATGCGCTGGTGGATGGCCTGGATCTGCGCCTTGATCTCATCGCCAAGAGTCACGTCCAGCGCGCCGAGGTTGTCGCGCAATTGCGCCAGGCTGGTTTGCCCGGTCAGTGCGCTGGTGACGAAGGGTTTGTCGATGATGAAGGCCAGGGCCAGTTGGGCCGGGGTGAGGCCATGTTGCCGGGCAATCTCCACGTAGCCGGTGATGGCCTCCTGGGCCGAGGCACTGTCGTAGCGATTGAAAGTGCGGTACACCGCCGACAGCCGCGAGCCCTCGGGCCGTGCGCCGCCGAGGTACTTGCCGGTGAGTGCACCGAAGGCCAGAGGCGAGTACGCCAGCAGCCCGACGCCTTCGCGATGGGTGAACTCCGAGAGGCCGCCTTCGTACAGGCGGTTAAGCAGGCTGTAGGGGTTTTGCACACTGGCAATGCGCGGCAGGCCGAGGCGTTCGCTTTGCTTGAGAAACTCGGCGACGCCCCAGGGGGTTTCATTGGAAACCCCGATGTGGCGCACCTTCCCGGCCTTGACCTGATCGGCCAGCACCGCCAGGGTTTCCTCGATGGCGACGCTCTGGGTGTCTGCCTGATACGGGTATTCGCGCTGGCCGAAGATGTTGGTGGTGCGGTCGGGCCAGTGCAGTTGGTAAAGGTCGAGGTAGTCGGTGTTCAGGCGTTTGAGGCTGCCGTCCAGGGCTTCGACAATGTTGCGCCGGTCGTGGCGGCTGAGGCCGTCGCGGATGTGCTGCTGGCTGCTGGGGTCACGGGCCGGGCCGGCGATTTTGCTGGCCAGGATCACCTCGTCACGTCGACCACTGGCCGCCAGCCAGCTGCCGATGTAACGCTCGGTGGTGCGCCAGGTTTCGGCCTTGGTCGGCGTGGGGTACATCTCGGCGGTGTCGATGAAATTGATACCTTCGGCCAGTGCCAGGTCGATCTGTTGATGGGCATCGTTTTCGGTGTTCTGGTGGCCCCAGGTCATGGTGCCGAGGCCCAGCACGCTGACTTGGATGTCGCTGTTGCCCAGTTGGCGGTAACGCATGGGTGATCCTTTTTTCTTCAAGGGTTGATGGCTCATACCGCACTCGCTTCGTCGCGGGCGGCCTGCTGCTCGGCGTCGGCGGCTTGCAGGCTGCGCCAGGCGGCGTTCGGGGTGACGTCATTGAGGTAGTAGTTGCCCAGTGCCCGTTCGCGAAAGATCGCCGGGTTGTGGGAGGCCAGGGTTCGCGCGTTGCGCCAATGCCGGTCGAAGCGACGCGACTCGCTGGTGGCGGAGGCGCCGCCGACTTCGAACAGCAGCGTGGTGGCTTCCAGTACCTGTTCCAGCACGATCTGTTGCGCCTGAAAAGCGCGAATCTCGGCCTCGGTGTAATGCTGTTCGGTTGCGTGCCCGCCCTGCTCCGCTTCGTGCACGTCCTGCAGCACCTCGGCGACGGCCAGCACCTGGGTGCGTGCGGCATAGGCCAGGCTCGACAAGCGGCCGATCACGCGCTGCACCAGCGGGTCATCCTTGGGGCTCGATTGCCCCGGCACACCAAACGCGCGGGTGCGGCCCTTGACAAATTCGGTGGCGTCACGCAGCACGGCGTTGGCGATGCCGGCCAGGGTCGCCAGGTGGAACAGCTGGTAGAAAGCGCTCAGGTAGGACTCGGCGCGCAGTTCGTCTTTCTTGAAGCGCCGCACAATGTGCTGCTCCGGTACGTTCACCGCCTTGAAGCGGGTAGTGCCGCTGCCGGTGAGTCGCTGGCCAAAGCCGTCCCAGTCATCTTCGACGGTGACACCCGGCGCGTCGGTGCGTACCGCCAGGCTGACAAAATCTTCGCCATCCAGGGCCACGGCCGCGATCCAGTTGGCGTACAGCGTGCCGGTGCAGTAGTACTTTTCACCGTTCAGCTGCCAGCCGGAATCGACCGCGCTGAGGGTCACCGAGTTGCGGGTGGTGTCGGTGCGCTCGGCCATGGCGGCGCCCCACAACTCGCCGTCGACGACTTTGGCGAACCAGTAATCCTGGGAAGCGCTGTCGCGACTGGAAAGCCGGCCTTCGACGAAACCGAAATGCGCGCGCACGATCTGCGGCAAGTTTGAATCGGCCTCTCCCAGTTCAATCAACAGGCGAAACAGCTGCGGCAGGCTTGCACCCAGGCCGCCCAAGGCCTGCGGCACACGCAGTGCGCCAAAGCCGGCCTCGCGCAGCCATGCCACCGCGTCATGGGCCAGCTCGCGTTGCTGCTCGCGGGCGACGGCGGTGTCGGCTATCCGGGCAAATACGTCAGCGAAACGCTGGTGCAAGTCGGCATAACTCACTTCAGCGGGGATCGAAGCACTCATGGTTTTTCCTTCTTCAAAGGCACTCACGCTTGGTTGGCCCGAGGGTCAATCCAGCGGTTGATCAAATCGACGGCCAGGTTCACCAGCACATAGACGGTGGCGGCCAGCAAGGTCACGCCCAGCACCACCGGCACGTCTTTGTTGCTGGTGGCATCGAGCATCAAGCGCCCGATGCCCTGGCGTGCAAACAGCAATTCCACCACCACCGCGCCGCCCAGCAGGCTGGCGAACACGAACCCGGCCAGGGTCACCAACGGCACCAGCGCATGGCGCAAGGCATGACGCAGGCGCACAGCGGTTTCGGACAAGCCACGGGCACGGGCCATGGCAATAAAGGGTTGTTCGAGGGTGTCTTCCAGGGACTGGCGCAGCAGCTGGGTCAGCACTGCCGCCACCGGCAACGCCAGCGCGATCGAGGGCAGGATCAATGAGCGCCAGCCAACGGAACCGGAGGGCGGCAACCAGTGCCAATGAAACGAAAACACCAGCAACAACAGCATCCCGATCACAAACGAAGGTGCTGAAGACAGCACCAGCTCGCTGCCTGAAACGGCTGAACGCACCCAACGCGAACGATTGGCGGTGAGGATCGCGCACACCAGGGCCAATACCACCGCCAGCAACGCCGCGCTCAGGGACAGTTGAATGGTTGCACCGATCTGCTCGGCAATCGCCTGCTGCACCGGGATGCGCAAGCGATAGGACTCGCCCAGGTCGCCATGGGCCAGGCGCACCAGGTAATTGCCGTATTGCACGATGAGGGGTTGGTCCAGGCCGTACTCGGCACGCACCCGGGCCAGCAGCTCCGGGGTGGGCATCGAATCCGGCCCGCCGAGGATTGCCAGCGCCGTGTCACCGCCACTGAAATTGACCGCGAGGAACGTCAGCGTCGCCGCGCCCCACAGCACGCCAATGCCCGCCAGCAGGCGCCAGGCGATGGATTTGAACAGGCTCATGGTTGCCCCCGGTCCAGCCAGATGCTGGTGAAGAACGGTACGTTGTGGGAGGTATCGAAAATCACCCCCTGGACCTGCCGGCCATACGCGGTGAGCACCTGGCTTTCCACCGAAGGCACCGCCGGGACGGTTTCGGTCAGGCGCTTTTGCGCCTCGCCATAGAGCGCCTGCAATTGCACCGGGTCGCGGGATTGGCGGGCGGCGCTGAGCACGCGATCCAGTTCGGCATCACGGAAGCGCCCGACGTTCTGGCCGATGATCTTGTCGGTGCTGATGGCCTGGCTGTGATAGAGCACGAACAGGCCATCGGGTGTGTTGGTGTGCCAGTAACCGCCCGCCAGCGCCTGGAACTTCCCGGCGTAGCGTTTCTCGGTCACGCGGGTCAGCGGCAGCATTTCGATGGGCATCTCGAAGCCGACTTTTTTCAGGTCGGCCTGGATGGCCACCGAAACGCTGGCGGGAAACGCCGGGTTGTCATAGGACAGCATCGTTGCATTCAGGCGCTGCCCGTCCTTGGTTCGATAGCCCTGGGCATCGCGCCCGGTCCAGCCGGCCTCGTCCAGCAGCGCATTGGCGGCTTTCACGTCGTAGGCCAGGGCGTCGTTGTTGGGTTGATAAAACCGGGTGTTGGCCGCCAGGAAATCCGCCTTGGCGATGTATTCGCCGAAGCCGGAAATCCACGCCAACCCTTCGCGGTCAATGGCCTTGGCCACTGCGCGACGCACCCGTACATCGTCGAACGGTGGCTGCTCGACGTTGAAGGTCATGCTGCGGCTCGGGTTGCCTTTGCGGATCCGGCTGCGCATCACCAGGTTCGGGTTGGCACGGATGGCGGCGGCATTCTGGGCCGGTGCATCAAGCGCGAAATCCGACTGGCCGGACTCTAGCGCCGTGAAGCGGATCATGGCTTCGGGGACGTAGCTCAGCTCGATACGGTCCAGGTAGGCCTCGCCCGCGTGGCGCGTCACCGGTGGCGCCCAGTTATAGCCGGGGCGCTTGATGAACACCGCGCCCTGGTCACGGGTGTAGCTCTGCAACGTAAACGGCCCGCTGCCGATGGGGTGCTCGGCGATGGTCTTCGGCGCCTCGCGAATCTGCCTGGGCGAGATCATGCTCAGCCAGGACTGCGCCAGCACATCCAGGAACGGCGTATAGGGTTCGCGCAAATGGGCTTCGAAGGTGTAGTCGTCGATGACCTTGCCATCCAGGTACGGCGCGATATAGGCCGCGGCCAGTGGGGACTTGGTCGCCGGGTCGCGCATGTGGTCCAGGTTGGTTTGCAGCGCCTGGGCATTGAATTTCTCGCCGTCGCTGAAGGTCACGTCGTCGCGCAGGTGAAAGGTGTAGGTCTTGCCGTCGTCGGAGATGTCCCAGGAGCGGGCCAGCCACGGGCTGATATTGCCCTGCTCGTCCTGGTACACCAGGCAATCGAAGAGAATCCGGCCCATCCACTGGATGTTGCCGTTAGACAGTGCGTGAACATCGAAACTGCCGGCGTCGGAGGCGGCTGAGACGCGCAAAGTTCCGCCACTGCGCCCCGGTGACGACTCATGAAAGTCCGTCGCCGAATAAGTCACTACACCGTTGGTGACCGTGCCATCAGCCGCAGACGTTTCATGTTTCGGTGCCGCAGCCGGTGAGCAGGCATTGACTGCCAGGCACAGTGAAATAACCGCCGAAAGTTTCAGGATGGTTGTCAATGACACTTCCTTAGAGGAACTCGATGAACACTGAAAGTTTGCAATTACGGGGTGTAATGCAGTGAGCATGCCAGTCTTCAAGAAACGCCATATTGACCACAAAACCAGCGCAAAACCCTTGTAAAACGGGGCGAACACTGCCAAACACTTATATGGTTATACCCGTTATACACCCCGGAATTGTTGGTAGCCTTACACACTGCTTATCAACTGTTGCGTTCGCGACAGCTGCAGCAATCCCAGCCATTAAAGTTGACTGTTGAGAATCAAACACCGATTCAAAACAAAGTATCCCGCAGAACACTTAACCTTAACTAAGCGCCCGTATTCCTTGGCCAATAGTCTTGGCATAGAAACTGCTCAGAGCGAAACAGGCATGACTATTCGAATAGAAAGCTGGGGCTCTTTTATCTATTCACAAGGAACACGCTTAATGGATCCAATCTTTCGGGGAGAGTTGCAAAAGTTGACACTTGCCGTGCGGCAAGCAACTTGGCTGGCGATGGTGGGGCTGGGCTCAGCCCTGGTTTTTTCCGCCAGTGTGCAGGCAGATGATGAGGTCACACCGACGACCGGAACACGGCTAAAGACGGTGACAGTAGAGGCACAAAAAATCACGCCCGTTGAGGCAGCCAAAAGTCAGCTGTCCGAAGTGCCAGGCGGCACCAGCGTGGTCGACAGCGAACAAGTGGCCAAGGGACGCACCGCCACCTTGCAGGACACCCTCGCCTATCAGCCGGGCGTGTTCGTGCAGTCCACCGGCGGCAACGACGCGGCCAAGATCTCCATCCGTGGCTCGGGCGCCAACACCTCGCCGGGGTATTTCCGTGAGGGCATCAAGTTCCTGTTCGACGGCCTGCCGATCACCGGCCCGGGCGGCACACCCTACGAATTCCTCAACGGCTCGGGGGTGAACTACACCGAGATCCTGCGGGGTGCCAACGCCTTCCAGTACGGCGCACTGAGCCTTGGCGGCGCCATCAACTTCGTCAACCAGACCGGTTACACCGCACCCGGGCTGCGGGTGCGAGCGGAAACCGGGAGCTACGGCTACAACAAGCAAAGCCTGAGCGTCGGCGGCGTCGAGGGTGCGTTCGATTACTACCTGAATGCCGACAACTACCGCAGCGACGGCTACCGCGACTACAGCCTGTCGAAGAGCCAGGGCGTGGTGGCCAACTTTGGCTACCGCTTCAGCCCGCAACTCGAAACCCGGGTGATGCTGCGTTACCGCGACGAGTTCCACAACGACCCGAGCGCCACCACCCTGGATGCGGTCAAGCACCACTCCGACCGCGCCAGTGCCACCGCCGAAAGCAGCGGCGCCGGCAGCCGTCGCCCCGGCAGCGTATGGCTGGGCAGCAAGACCACCTACACCTTTGAGGACGACGCCACCCTGTCGGTGGGTTTCGTCTACTACCAGTACGCCCACAACAACAGCCCGAACAGCCCGAGCAACCCCAGCTACTGGGACTGGCATGACCTGAGCGCGGTGATCAACTACGACCGCCGCGACACCCTGTTCGGCCACGAAAGCCGCTCCAGCCTGGCCTTCACCTCCACCGAGCACCTCAAGGGCCAGGTCGACTCCACCTTCGCCAACAAACAGACGCGCAAGTTCGTCGACTACAGCTCCTCGTTCGATCACGTGTTCTCCGTGGGCAACGACCTGGAACTGGTAGACGGCCTGTGGCTGACCAGTGGCGTCTCGGCGATCAACGTGCGCCGCCATGCCGACGTCAAGGAAGCCCTGGTGGCCAACACCACCACCTACCCGAGCGATGTGACCTACGACAACTGGAGCCTGGCACCGCGAGTGGGCGTGCGTTACGAGTTCAACCCACAACTGCAAGTGTTTGCCAACGTCAGCCGCTCCGTCGATCCACCGGCGTCCTGGGAATACTCCGGCTCCGGGCCGACCACGCCGTACGTACGGCCGCTGGTGGAACAGAAAGCCAATACCGTGGAAGTCGGGATCAAGGGTTCATCGGGCATCTTCGACGGCAGCCTGGCGCTCTACCGCTCGTGGGTGAAAAATGAATTGCTCAACGTGCAGATCATCCCGGCCACCTCCACGGCTGCTGCGGTCACCGGTGCATTCAACGCCACGCCGACGATCCACCAAGGGATCGAGGCCGGCTTGAATACACGCCTGTGGGAAAACACCTCGGGTGAAAAAATCACCCTGCGCCAGGTGTATACCTATAACGACTTCTACTACCGGCACGACCCGACCTTCGGCGACAACCAACTGCCGGGGATTCCGAAGCATATCTATCAGGGCGAAGTGCAGTATCAGCACCCGGCGGGATTCTATACCGGGGTGAACGTGCAATCGGCTTCGCGTACGGCGGTGGATTATGCGAACAGCTTCTATGCGCCCTCCTACACGATCTTCGGGGCGAACGTGGGGTATGAAACGCCGAGCAAGGACTGGAAGGTGTCGCTGGATTTGAAGAACCTGACCAATCAGAAATACGTGACGGCGGTGCAGCCGTTGTATGACGCGAAGGGGCAGGATACGGCTTCGTTGTATCCAGGGGATGGGATTGGGGCTTATGTGGCGGTGGAAATGCGCTATTGAGTCAGCGCATAACCTTAGCTGTCGATGTTCTTATTCCTCACGCCCGGCGATGGGTAAATTGTTAGCCACGTATCTCATTGAGGAAGTGGCTAATGTCTGAGTCTCGATCCGAGCCTGTGGTGTGGATTGCCGGTGTGGGTGCCGTGGCCGGCCTGGGAGCGGCGCTGGCGCGACGCTTCGCGCGGGAGGGTTTGCAGGTGGCTGTCAGCGGCAGGAGCCCGGACAAGTTGCAGGCTGTGGTCGAGGGCATCCGTGCGCTCGGCGGGGAGGCGGTGGCTATCGTGGCGGACTCGGGAATCGAGTCCGAGGTGATCGCCGCCAGCCAGCAGATCAGCCAGTTGGGCCCCCTCAAGGCCGCGATCTTCAATGTCGGCAACTCCGTCGCAGCGCCGACCCTGGAGTTGAGCGCGCAGTTGTTCGAGCAGACCTGGCGGGCATCGACCCTGGGTGGCTTCCTGTTTGCCCGCGAGGCCACCCGCTTGCTGCTCGCCAGTGGTGGCGGCAGCCTGTTGTTCACCGGGGCTACCGCTTCATTGCGAGGCAAGCCACCGTTCGCCGCCTTTGCTGCCGCGAAGGCGGGCTTGCGCTCACTGAGCCAGTCATTTGCCCGCGAGTTCGGGCCACAAAACGTGCACGTCGCCCATGTGGTCATCGATGGCGCCATCGACGGTGAGCGCGTGCAAAGCCGGGCCCCGGATTACCTGGCGCGACTGGGGGAAGACGGTGCGCTGAAACTCGAAGACATCGCCGACGCCTATTGGTACCTGCACACCCAACCGCGCAGCGCCTGGACCCAGGAACTGGACCTGCGGCCCTTCAAGGAACCCTTCTGAAAACCGCCTCACGCCTGGAGGATTGTTCATGGGAACTCATCAGACTCATCTCGCCCCGCCATCGGTCATCGGCGAACTCAACTACCTGTTGGACACCGGCGAGCGACCGGTGAACTACACCTTCCCGCAGCCAGACGGCACACCCAAGCGCAACGGCGTGCTGGACCCCACCCAAGTGAGTATTCACAACGCCCGGTTGCTCGACGAACCGGCTTGTCTGGATCGCAACGGTTTCGAAAGGATCGACCACACCAGCTCGGTGCCTGACCTGGAAAACGATGATCAGGTCCGTGAACACTACTATCCGGAAACCGAAGCCTTGCTCAAGCAACAGACCGGTGCGGTGAAAGTGGTGATCTTCGACCACACCATCCGGGTGGACGAGCCTGGACGCGAGGACCGCGGGCTGCGTGAGCCGGTGCGGTACGTGCATAACGACCAGACCGAGCGCTCGGCAATTCGCAGGGTACGTGATCATTTGCCTGCGGATGAGGCTGAACAGCGGCTGCTGGAACGGTTTGCGATTATTAACGTCTGGCGGCCGATTGGTGCGCCGGTCCTGAGCACCCCACTCGCCCTGTGCGATGCGCAAAGCATGGCCGAGAGCGACTTGCTGCCCAGCGACCTGGTGTATCGGGACAAGGTTGGCGAGACTTTTTCGGTCAAGGCCAATCCCGCACATCGCTGGTATTACTACCCGCAGTTGCGGCCGGATGAAGTGCTGCTGTTGAAGATCCATGACTCGCGTAGCGATGTTGCAAGGCGCAGCGCACATACGGCGTTTGATGACCCGACTACGCCGGTGGATGCACCGCCAAGGAGGAGTATCGAGGTGCGGGCGTTGGTGTTTTTTGGGAATGCAGGGAAATAAAAAAGGCCGCGAGATAAATCTCGCGGCCTTTTTAAATTATATGGTCGGGACGGAGTGATTCGAACACTCGACCCCTAGCACCCCATGCTAGTTATTGGCGAATTTCAGCGGATCGCTAAATACCCAAAAATAATCCGCCACGCTATTATCTAAAAGGGCTCCAGAACGCCACCACGTCCAGCACCATCCAACGAAATCCATCGGTAGCTGACGTTTCTGTGGGGGTAAATGTGGGGGTATTTTTTTGGAGGGAAAAGTTATGACCAAACTCACCGCCAAAGAACTGGAATCATTAGACGCCAACGATGCAGGTCGAGTTCTCAGGGAAGATGGCGGTCTCTCTGGCAAGGTCCAACTCAAGAAAAAAGGTATTACCGTCGCGTTCTATTACCAGTTCCGATGGGAAGGGAGATTCACCGATATTTCGTGCGGGACATGGCCAGGCACATCACTACCGGAAATACGCAAAATACGGAACATCGCCCGCGATCTTTTAGCGACCGGAGTGAACCCCAACGATTATAAACGAGCCGAAAAAGCGCGAGTCCGCGCAGAGGTCAACGCTCAACTTGTCGCCGCCGAAACGCTCAAGGCAAAGGGACTGACCTTAGGAGATATGGCAGAAAAATGGCTGCTAAACGGCGTAGCGAGGAAAGATGGTAACGCCGAACTGCGCCGACGCTTCGCCAAAGACTTGTACCCCACATTGAAAAACAAAACATTGTCCTCTGTAAATGAGCACGACTTACGGAGCGTCGTGCGCACCGTCGTCGGTCGCGGGGCCAATCGACAGGCCATTGGGTTGTTTGCTGATATTACCCAGATGTTTGCATGGGCAGAAAAGCGCCAACCCTGGCGGGCTCTGCTGATTGATGGCAACCCGACCAACCTGATTGAGATGAATAAGCTGATCCCATCTGACTACGAAGAGGAAAGAAGCCGTATTCTCTCGCCTGGTGAGTTGTTGGAACTGCATAACCGCTTCCAGCAAATGACCGCCGATTACAACGCCCTCCCCGCGGGTCAAAAGTACGAGGGTGTTCGTCCATTAAAGAAAGAAACCCAACTTGCGCTCTGGATCAGTCTGAGCACCTTGTGCCGGATCGGCGAGTTGCTTCAGACCGAATGGAAGAATGTCGATCTGGACCAACAAACCTGGTTTATACCGAGCGAAAACGTCAAAGGCTCCCGGGGCAAGAAACAGGATCACCATGTCTTCCTCTCCCCCTTTCCCCTGCATTTCTTTCAGGAACTCAAGACCCTGACGGGAGATTCCCAGTGGTGCTTTCCGAACAAGCAGGATGATGGGCATGTGGACGTGAAAGTAGCGAGTAAACAGGTCGACGATCGCCAGGCTCGGTTCAAGAACCGCAAGGCCCTGTCAAGACGGCGTCATGACGACACGTTGGTGCTTGCCGACGGCAAGAACGGTGACTGGACGCCGCATGACCTGCGCCGCACAGGCGCGACCATGATGCAGGCTTTGGGGGTCAGCCTGGACGTCATTGATCGCTGCCAAAACCATGTACTGGCTGGCTCCCGGGTTAGGCGCCACTACCTCCATCACGACTATGCCGAAGAGAAGAAACGCGCCTGGAACCTGCTGGGTGATCGGCTCAGTGCTGTCTTGTCCTCAACCTACGAGCATCCACCAACCGAGTCGATGATGTCTTTTCCAGCGTATACCGCGACAGGATTTCTACCGTCTTCATAAGGTGGAAGCTCATGGGTTCGGCGATGGATGCAATCTGCGATGACCGGGGCAGGCCAGCATGCCGCCTCCACGAGTACTCAGGATGCTTGACACTGTGATATCCCAGAATCTGCCCTTCGCGTCAGCTGACAGCACAAACGCCGCAGTGAACGGCGGAAGCATCAGCCGTTTTTGTATGTACGTACCACCGAACTGCAGGACACCAGGCTTGGGTCATCGCAGACAGAATCGAAGCACACAACAGTTCATCGATTTGGAGCGGGCCGCTTTCGTCGACCTGGCGGTCTCAAGGAACAAGTGCAACAGTCAGTTAATTTTTTCTGAGCATGCTAATCACGAAACTAGGCATTCCCGCCTCCGAATCATCGTTACCACTTGGCGTCTGAACGAACCTAGCCTACCTGACTAAGCACAATTTCCACTGCCAAGGGCTTAGCTGAGCCATGATCAAACCCTTTGGTCGCTGCAGCAGTGGCTATACACAACCCCCATTCATCGCTTAAACAATGGCTATACATACCCCCCCCTACATCGCCGATGTGACGGCCTGGAATGACACGATAGAAACGCCCATTAGATGCATCCACCAGGTAGCTTGGCGGGGAGGGGGCTTGCTCTTACCGGTTAGTTTATCGTTTCAAGCTTGTTGGTCGCGGAAAACTGAAGATGATCCACCAGCACCTCAACCGGAAATTTCCAGCCCAGTGTCTGACGGGGTCGGGTGTTGAGCAAATCAGCGATTTCGTCCAGTCGTGCCTGCGTCACCAGAGAGAGATCTGTGCCTTTTGGGAGGTACTGACGTAACAAACCGTTCGTATTTTCATTGCTACCACGCTGCCAAGGCGAGTGTGGATCGGCGAAATAAATCTTCATCCCCGTGCGCGCAGTGATTTCGGCATGACGAGCCATTTCGCTGCCTTGATCATGGGTCATGGTTTTTAGTAGCGATGGCGCCATCCGCGACATTTCCCTCACAATGGCTTCCGCCGCCGCCTCAGCGGTAGGCCCTTCGAGTTTGGCGAGAATCACATAACGGCTCGTGCGTTCGACCATTGTGGCAACCGCAGAGCGATTATTGGCGCCCATGATCAGATCACTCTCCCAATGCCCTGGAACCAGACGGTCTGCAACTTCTGGTGGTCGTAGGTGAATACTCAGCTGCGCAGGGTAGCGTTCTCGACGCACATTGCTCTGGGTTCGCTTGCGACGTTTGCCATCAGCCTGCTGCAAATAACTGATCAGCTGACGCTTCAGTTCTCCGCGTGGGTAGGCATAGATAGCGAGGTAGATCGTTTCGTGGCTCACATGTCGCTCGGGTTGGCCGGGCCAGATACTGCGTAGTCTGCGGGCAATTTGTTGCGGTGACCAGCCGATGCGGAGCATTTCGACGACCACTTGAAATAGCTCTGAGTCTGGAGATAAACGCCGCTGACGGCGAGGCACATGTCGAAGCTGTTGAGCCCTGCTGGTAGCTTGTATGGCGTCATAGTGAGACTGCTGGGGGGTGCGTTTGATCTCACGACTAATGGTGCTGGGGTGACGGCCTAGCAAAGCGGCAATAGCCCGCAACGTCTGTTGTTGAAATAGCATCACCATAATGGTGACGCGCTCCTCGGTACTCAAGTGTTTGTATTGGGTAGACATGGCAACACCTTACATCAGGTGTTGCACTTGTTCCTTGAGACCGCCCCTTCGAGTTAATATAACTAGAACGGTATACCGCGACGCACTGCAAACTTCATAGCAGGTGTCAGCAATACATCATCTATAAGCTTCGCACTACGCTTTAGCATCTCAGCTGACACTTTACTGAAGTTCATGTATTCCATACTGACTTCTTGAATGCTGTCTATAGCAAATTTTTTTCCGTCGAATTGCGCCAAAAAATATCTATTAATTTTAGTGCCATTCGCCAGCAGAAGATCAAAAACAACAGCCCCCCTAACCGATTGCCTATCCAACTCTCGAGAAATTTCTTCAAGACACTCAAAAGGGCTATGGTAATTGGCCGCCAAAATAAAAGCTGATACTCCCAAGCTATTAGGAAGCTCAGTAGTTACCAAATAGTCAGATTTCATTTCATGAGCCTCTTAGAAGCCGCCTCGATCAATTCAAAAACTTTATTAACTATAGCTTTTGCTGTCGAAAAATCCAGAATTCTACTGGTAGTGCTTGGAGCGTCCATATGAGCGGTTCGATGACGCTCCGCGCTATAGTAAGCATAGCACTCGTCTATCACCTCAGCGAGCGCTACGCCACCATTTGCCGTGACGTGAGTTGCTTGATCCTTTCCCAACTTACCATCCCGAAAATAGTCACCAAAGGTAGACTGCTTAGCCGGGTGGAGGTTCCCTCGGATCAACAAATCCTTGACGAACCCTTCTAAACCACGCAATGCAGGAAGAGCTACACATGAGTAGTCTTCTACAGGAAGTTCGATTTTCGCGAGCGCGAAAGCAGAGCTAAGTTGAATTCTTACTGCATCCGATATGAAACCGTGCGCAGCGGGAAGAACCGCTAAAAGTCCATCCTTAACTTGTTGAACAGTTAATTCTACAGCGTAAATTTTTGACTGCGCTTTAATAACATCATCAAGTGAAAGAACCGATCCAAGGTAGTCACTAACAATCACTGCGAGCTGCCTATACTTTCCCTGAAACTGAAGCGTACCCGAGTTATAATGCTTGATGACTAAGCTATCACCCAGAGAACCGACAACCCTGTACATCTTACACAGGGCGCCACCGTCCACCTCACTAACTTGGGCCCCTGCCTCCACCAGAAAGTCTAGAATAGGTACAACATGCTCTGATGGAAAGCGTGGTAAAGACACATTCAAACTTGCCGGGGTAGGCGTAACACACTCCTCGATGATTTTATTCGCGAAGTGTTCAAATGTATCCGGACAATGACCCGCAGCCTTTCCCAAGGAGAAAACTCCTCCCGATACGGGAAAGATCTTCATAAGAAAAACGTTATCTTTAACATGAAACCGAAGATGCTGTTCCTTATCGTTCTTTTTTTCGAGAACAGGATTAGTCCCACCATGCCGTTCAATACATGGAGCGATACTATCAAAGTTAAGATTTAGGTCTTTGTACTTCTTAGCTTCGGACTTACTCATTTCTTAAATATTCCATCCATAGGAACGCAGATACTACCCGATTCAAATGATGGCGAAAAGCCTCCGCCATTTATTGGTGCTACCCACTCGTCAGATTTCTCCCTAGGCATTGATAGCTCAATTTGGCTTTTTTGCAACAACGAGTCGATCCACCCTCTAAACAAACAAAACTGCCGAACCACATTTGTTCGCCCCCCTTCAAAGTTGGCCGCTATAGCGGCCAACCGCGGCGCTTACCGGCAAGCCATCAGCTTCTTCGCCGACCTCACCCAGATGTTTAGCTGGGCTAGAAAGCGCCAACCCTGGAGGGCCTTACTAATCGAGGATGCCCCAACTGTGCTGGTCGACATATCCCCCTTGATTGTGCTGGTCGACATATCCCCCTTGATCCCTGCCGACTACGAAGCCGAAAGAAGCCGCATCCTCCCCCGGCTGAACTGTTGGAACTGCAAAACCGCCTCCAGCAAATGACCGCCGATTACAACGCCCTCCCCGCCGGTCAAAAATACTAGGGCAGATACGCGGACACCCTCATAGGACGGTTGCCCCCAGCGCTCCCCGGAATTTAACATCCGCAACAACCGATGTTGTGACCTTAAATTCGCGATGAACAAAGGTGACAGACTGCATGTACACATTCGTGAGCTTCACCGTTGCGGAACTGTTCGAAAAAGTATGGCAAACACCCATGATCAAATTGGCCCACGACATTGGTGTTTCCGATGTCGCCGTCGCTAAAGCTTGCCGCAAAACTGGCATCCCTCTCCCTGGCCGTGGCCACTGGGCCAAACCGGAAAAACATCGACAACGCAAACCCAAACCTCCTCAGGTCGAAGGCAAGGTCCGATTCCAAGTGCTCGACCGTGGCACCCCGCCCGCCAAGCCTGGCACTGATTTGAACTCAACTATAGTCCGGCGAACGATTGAAGCCCCCTATCAATTGACCGAGCCTCACGCGCTAGTGAGTCGATGGCTAAAGAGCGCAAAAACGTCGAAGCTCAAGGACGGCCACCTCGATTACGGAGGCAAGCGTGTCTTGAATGGGATGATTTCGTCGACATTGATCGAACGCTGCGCAATCCTTTTTGATGCACTGATCAAAGAGAGTGAGGTTGAGGGTTATTCATGGAAGATCAACGCTGAAGGAAAAACCATTGTCACTGTTAACGACGAGCCGATGGCCGTGCGACTCATGGAGCGATTAGACAAACACCCGATACCACCACCGCCTCCCCCAAAACGCCGCCCTGGTGCTCCATGGGAGCCTAATTTCATGTCCCCGCGAAGCCCGCAGTTTGAATGGGCCTCAACGGGGGAACTGACGTTTCAGATCGAAGCGCGGATGGATTACGGAGAACGGAAAAACTGGAAAGACACCAAGACCGCACCGCTCGAGAAAAAACTTTCAAGCATCCTGGCGGGCTTGAGTTCCGCATCAGTTTCTATCAAGGTCCTCCGAGAGAAAGAGGAGGCAAGAGATCGTGAATGGGCTGAAGATGAAAGACGACGTTTTGAACGAGCCCGTACTACAGAAACTCAACGTCGCCTTAGACTAAGCCTCGTTAAACATACAGAGCGATGGGAACGCGCCGAGCGCTTACGAGCCTTCATAAAAGCGGTGGAAGATCGGCTGACAATTACCCCATTAGCAGATCAAGAAATGGCACAAGCCTGGATCGATTGGGCGCATAAGCAGGCTAATGTCCTGGATCCGACGCAAGGTAATCTGGCACTGATCACTACCTTGGACGTAGAGCTAGAAAGCTGGTTTAGTGGCCCACACTACGGTCAGGTAGAAAAAGGTTGGTGGTCTGAGTAGTTGACGATAAGGGGCGCAGTAGTTGTCCTAAGTAGGTGACGCCGACCTATGAAGCCGGGTTGCAGTGGGAGCACGGCGCGAATGTGTTTTCCAGCACCGAGTTCAATGACGATCGCCAGGTCATGCGCCAGGCCGCTGCGCGATTGATTGACCCCTATGGCGTAGCGTATTACTGCGGCGTCATCGGCAAGCCCTCGGAAAGGTCGCTGGCGGCACCGAGTCGCCCAGTGGCAAACGTCAGACACTGGCAGCCAAGGCATTGGTGGTGATAAGCGCCAACCACGATAGCTTCCAAAAAAATCCCTCTGGGCTTTCCATTCACCCCGCAACTCGACGGGCAATTTTTGAAAGTAGCGGGCACCTTGTTGCCCAGCTATTCCGCCAGCGAAATCAAAGTCCTTTCCGCCAAAACGCTGTTCGAGAAGCTCGCGCCAGTGCTGATGCCTGAGGACGGTATCTCATTTTTCGCAGCGATGACGTGCCGCACTTTCACAACATGCCAACAGATGCTCTGTATCGAACGTTCTACGGCGACTTCGCTAAAAAACAGCATTGCGAAGTCCTTCGCCGCATCAACAAAACCAACGTCGTCAACGAAGCCAGCTACGACGAACCCACTCGCAAATCGAGTATTGCCATGCTGCACTCCGGCAGAGTTGAGCGTTACATCTTGCTGGAAACCGACGAAGGTCGCGGCGCCTGGGTAAAAGCCCACGGCAGGGTCCAGGAGATGGAACTCAACATCGACGGCCCTGACCTGCTGAAAACGCCGGACTACGATTGGAAAGGCAATCTGAACGTGTGGTCGCCGACGGGCAAGTGCGAAGTGCGCAAAAAAGGTTAAAAACAATGGCGCACGGCCCGCGCCGACAACAACACCATCAACATACTGGAAGGGTCGCAACCATGAACCGCACACACTGTATCTTGGTCGGCGCGCTCGCATGCCTTGCCAACAGCGCCTTCGCCTCGTTGACTTGGAACGCCTGACCTATTGGCAGGAATGGGTGATGTTCAACACAGAGTGGGGCCAACTGGTAGAAACCTACACCTACCGCTTCAACTACAACGCTGCCGACAGCCTAACCGGCGCCGCCAGGCCGGACGGCAGTCGCATCACGATTTTCTACGACCCCAAGACAACCAAGGTCATTTCATTAATTGATCGCCAGGGCGAGATGGAAAGCTACACCGTACTGCAAGGCGCGCCCGATCAGTAAAAAGTCATGCTCAAACGCACGAAAAACGGCAAGAAAATGTACGACATGACCGACAGCTACCAATACAACGCCCAGGGTTTGCCCACAAACGAAAAAGTCATGAAGCGTGATGAAGGCGGTGAATGGATTGATTCGGAAAGCACTTTTTTGAGCGGTAGCGCGTTTGTTTTGGCGAACCGCCAACCAGTACGCAATCGTTGTCGTGAAAACGACCGCTAAACATTTCCGTTGGGCGGTCGATATGCTGGCGAACCATTTTTCTGCGGCGTAGCCAGTTTCACCTCAAGGCTTCGCCAGGGCTTGGCCACACTCGCCAAGTACCGTTTAACAAGGAGTTCCGGCATGTACGCCACCCTTATCGACCCGGTCAACGAAGCACTGCGGCAAATCCTCAACATCGCCGTGCAATTCGACCGCACCAACGCCGAGCGCGAAAAAATTCGCGCGGTGTTACGCAAGTTGCTAGTCATTCGCGAAATGCACGCGACTTATTTCATTTGCGTAGGCGGCACCCAAGGCGCCGGCAAAACCCACTTGCTACGTGAACTCTACGGTCTGGATGATTGGCTGCAGGACAACCCGGGCCGTGGCGAATGTCGCCCACTGTTTATCCTCGAGCGAGACTGTGAAGCATCCTACGCCCGCGGCGTGGATGAATACGGCGAGGAACACGAAATCAACCAGGAGACCCTGGCCAAGGAACTGCGCAGTTTCTCTACCGGTGAACGTTTCCTGCTGCTTCGTTTGTATGTGCCCCGCCGTCACTTCAGTGATGGCTTCGGCTTTTTGCTGCTGCCTGGATACGAACGGCTGAGCCGTACCAACAGCCTGTGGCAGGAGGAGATGCGCGACACGCTCAAGCATGCCATGGGCAGCATCATGGTCACCAACGCCAATGCCCTGGCGACTAACGCAACGAACGAAGTACTGGTCGACATGTTGGAAAACGCCCTTCAGGGCCGCCAACCGATTATTACCATCGGCCGTACCGAGGGCAAAAGCGACGATGAGCGTGACACGCTGCGCCTTTCGGCCGCGGAAGCCTGCGACGTACCTGCCGAGGAACTGGATCGTATCCTGTGCGTCGGGCGTGGCGAAGAGTACCGCGCGCGCTGGGTTCCACAACTGATCGAAGCGCTGGCCAAATACGCCCAGGTGCCGGAAAGCGTTCACCACCAGCGCCTGACGGATCTACGCTCCATCGTGGAGTTGGAGTTGGAAGCCGCTGTGACCTTGCTCGAATCTTTGGTCGAAGACGCCGGTGCACGCGCCAGCGCCCAGGACGCACTGATTGACTCCATCCTTAACAAGTTCCGCCAGTCAGTCATCAGCTACCGCAAAAAATATCAGAAGTCCTTGCACCATTACGTTGACCAATACGCACGCCAAGCCACGGCTAGCGCCAAAAAAGCCTACGGCGACGAGGAAGAAGGCTGGGGCAACAAACTACGGACCGCCAAAGACTTCTTCCTGCTCAATGCCAGCGAAACCGAGCAACGCTTCATCGATCGCATCAATCTGCACTGGGAAAACCAGGCCGGCCAGACCCCCGTTGATGCCACCTACCTTGCATTGACCCACGTTGCCAACGACCTACTCGCCCTTGGCCATGCCCCCAAAGAGCATCTCGACGCCCAGGCCGTGTTAAGCCTGCGTAATGAAGATCAGCCCGGGCAGTACCTCGGTTACGAAAAAGCTGATGGTGGAGCCATCTCCCCTTTGAGCAATAGGGTCGACCCGCAGTTACTTCAGAAGCACGTTTGCCTGCTGCTCAACGAGACCTCCAGCGAAAATCACCTCGATACCAGCACGACTCGAACCCAGCAGTTCAATACTGCCCTGCAACACCTGCCAGCGCTGACGATGGAATACCTGCGTATGAGCCAGGGCATCGCGCTCTGCCGGCGCAACGTCATAGACACTTCACAGTTGGTGAACTACGACCCCGTGCAACTCGCCAAAGATATCGGCGAAACGCTGCCCAAGTTTACCCAAGGTGCCCAGCAAGCCATTCGTGCCCTTCTTGCAATCACTGCCGTGGATCTGGCCATCGACGGAAGCTTCGATGTGATTCCCGCACTTGTCGGGGGCGCAGCCACTGGCCTTGGCGCCACCTTATCGGTGGCCGCTACTGGCCTGTTGGGGCTTGGGTTCATTGGCTACAAAGCTGCCAGTTCCGTGCATCACTACGACGTGGGCAAACGGAACTTCATCGGCGCCAGCATCGAGCGCTTCAAGGATCACTTGATCGAAACCAGTCTTGAGCACTATGACGAACTGATGGAGACGATAGAGGCACGTATCCAGCGCAATCTGAGCCTGGCCTACGGCGTTGACATTGACCAGTTCGCCGAACGCGATGCACTGGCCCGGTCACTGCGGGCACTGGACGTGTCGCGGCGCAATCTGGAAACCGAGATCGACCGTGCCCATTCCCGCTACCTGGCTTGAGCGACATCGACAGCGTCACGATTGGGCATTGCAAGCCTTCGACCGTTTTGTCCACGAACTGGCGCCGGAGATTAGCGATCAGGTCAGGCGCTCCGACCAAGTGACGGTGGTGGTCTACGGCGCGACGCAAGTCGGCAAAACCACCCTCATTCTCGACCTGCTGGGGCTAGCGTCGAGCACCCGCGATGAAGTGGCTCGCGTACTACGTGGCGGCCAAGCCGTGGGCAAGTCAGCCACGGCCATGCCGCTGCGCTACGGTCGTGCGCCCGATGACAACTGGTACATCGGGGACGACCGCCCACTGGATGAGGCCCAGGCTACCCAAGCACTGGCCAATATTCGCCGCAAGGTCGAGCAAGGCGGCCGGCAGAATACGGACCTGACTGATATCCTGATTCCCGGCCGGCTGTTTCCGACCGAGTCTGGCACTGCTCTGGACGTGGACGTCAAGCTGATCGACTTGCCCGGGTTGGACGCACGCAACCGTAACGAACAGCAACTGGTTGAACAGCTCGCCCGTCGTTATGTCACCGTGGCGGACCTGGTGCTGCTGGTCACCCAGGCTAGCAGCCTGGGCTTTCTGCGACCGGAAAACCTGCAGATCGAGGAACTGGCCCACTGGGCAAGCCAGCCAGTGCGTTTTCGCGTGGTGGTGACCTCTTGTTTCTCCCTCAGCAGCGTGCGCAAACACTTCCTCAATACTTCGTTCGGCGTACAGCAATTACGTCAAACAATGATCAGCGAGATCGAAACCCTCGAACTAAAAATTCCCCCACGTTTTGCCGACAATCTGTATGTGCTTGAACTGGGCGATTCCGCTCGTGATCTGGCCAACACCGACCTTGAGTACTACGCGCAGATTGCACCGGTGATCAGTGAATTTAGGCAGCAACTGATTGCCGACATCAAAGATGCGTCCGGACCGTTCTCGCGGCTGTTCGCGGCCTTTCAACTGGATGGCGTCGTACAGGGTCAAATCTCGGTGTTCCGAGCGCGCTACGACGAGCGCAAGGCAGAGTTGGATAAAGATCTGCAGGTTTTTGAAAAACAACTGGGCAAACACTACCCGACCTTGTCCGATGGTCCCTGGTTAGAGAAGCTTGAGGATCACCAAACCAGTCTCGAAGAGCAGTACACGACTCAAAAGCAGCTGGGCGCCGTTCTGTCCAAGTTAGTGCACACCGAGTGCAGGACGCTGTTTGAATCATTATTCGAAGGCTCGTCGATCAAGGTGGACGCTGAAACCGTTTCAGCGCTGCAAGAGGCGCTTGAAGAGGAAAAAGACCGCCTGAAAGAACTGTGCCAGGGTTGGACAGAAATCCTCAATGAATTATTTGAGCGCGTGGCTATGGATAATCTGAAGGATCCTTTAAGCGAGTGTGTTGACCGGTTGCCCCCCATCACCTTCGATGACAGAGACTTCCATGCCATCGCCTATGTTCTGGATGACTACAGCACTGACAGCTACTTCTGGTCGTCGAAATTCAAAAACGACAGGATTGTGCTGGACATGGCTTTTCGTAAAAGTCAGCAACGCCATGCATCACTTGCCCATCAAAACTTCATTGACGGCTTCCGCGCGCAGGCCGCGCGAATCGAGAAGACCGTCAGCGCTCTCAAAGCGCAACGGCGCAGCGTGAAAGAAAAGCTGCAACACCTTCAAGACCACCACGACGCCCTTTCGACGCTACAGTCAGAACTGGATGCAAATCTGGCCAGAATGACCAGTTCGCTGAAAATAGCCGAACACTTTGAACGGCGGGTCAATGAAGCCTTTGTTAAAACCCTCCAAAACGTCAAGACAGGTATCACCAAGGGACCCACCGCCATGGACAAATTCCTGGCCGTGTTGAATACCCATTTGCTGATCAACGAAGCGGAAAAACTCTACGCCGGAAACCCTCGACGTGACTGACAACATAGTTCAAGACGAAATGCGAGCCGCCAGGCAAGACATGGCACAACTGCTCAACGATATCGTGATCGCGCCACTGAAAGACGAACTCACTGCCCTGCTGGACGGTGCGCTGTATCCGCTCGACAAAGAGAACAAGGACCGCCATGACGGCCTGATGGCGCAGATAAGCAAGATCAAGCGAACGCTCGATCGCCACTACCCCGCTAACAGCCTTGCCCTCGACGAACAATTTCAAGCATTGCTGGACGGCCAACACGATGCCGAACATCAGGCACACACCCGAACTAAAGACCTGGCAACGACACTGAGCGCCCAAACGGAAGCGTTCAGTCAGCAAACCCTGCAAGCGCTATCGAGCCAAACCGAAGCGCTCGATGGCCTTTTAAGTGAACACCAGCAGGCCTTCCAGGCCCATACCCAAGCGCAACTGCACGCCCTGAACGACGCCAACCGGCTAGCCCATCACGAAAGCAATGAGCGGCTATTCGAGCAGATGTCGGGACTGGCCGATGCCCAGCAAAGCACCGAGGCGCTGGCAGCCACCCGGGCGGAGCATCTGCTCGAGACGTTGAGCACTCAAGCCGAAACGCTCGGCCAACAGACCCTGCAAGCTCTTAACACGCACAGCCAAACGCTCGAAGGGCAACTGAACGATCATCACCAGGCGTTTCAGCTCGTCACGCAAACACAACTGAAGGCACTGAGCGAAGCAAACCAGTCAGTCCATCGCGAGGGCAACGATCAGTTGCTCGAGCAACTGCAACAACTCGGCAAGGAGCATACGAAGCGCCTGGAAGCACTGATCGCCGTGTTGGCCAGCAAGGGCCGCACCTCTGTGGAGCAGGCCATTGCCCAGCAGGACCAGCGCGTGCAAGTCACTCTCTGCACGCAAGCAGTACAGGCCAGTACGCAGCACGAATCCACTTTGCAAACGCTTGCGGTCCTTCAGCAGCGTCTGCTGGCACAAGACACCCAGGTCGGCTTGCAGCATGACTCCACTTTGCAAACGCTTGCAGCCATTCACCAGCATTTACTGACGCAGGATGCCCGGGTCGACGACCTGCAAGTCAATCTGCAGCGAACCGCAGGACATACCAAGGCCTTGCTCTACACCGTAGTCCCAGTAGGCCTGTTGAGCCTCGGAGCGCTGGCCTACCTGATCCTGCATATCGGCTAGCTGCCCTTCAGGCTCACTGTCCTTTTCACCGCATAACAAGTGCATGCAATGTATGGAACAGGTGCTCGATAATTTTTCCAGCGGATACGTCCCTGTCGGGATTCGAGGTGTCGGTCGTGAACGGCTTGTGCCCTCTGTAGAACGTGTCTTGCAGGCTCAGCACTTGCGCTCGTTGTATCCGCATGGGCATGCAGGGCGCGGTCCAGGAAAGCAGCAGGCAGAGAATCACCGTTTCTCGCAATGCTCCCCTCGGCCGACCATCATTTGACCTTGCCAGGGCCTCAAACAACTTTTGCAGGAAGCAAGACAGATGGAACAGTTCGTCCCTGTCCAATTCGAGCCCGTCGCGATAGGAGACCTTGACGTGACAATCGAAGCGGTGCTGTTTGTCCATTTCAGGTAGAGCCTGGCCAAGAAAAAGGAATTCGCTAGCCGCCCTCAGCACATCCGGTTGCACACCCTTGACGACAAAGTCGAAGTGTTCAAGTAGATGCTCTTCACCCTGATCTGGTGGGTTGTGATGCAACATCACCGATGGCAAAACAGGCTCTTTGGGTGAAGCGTCACGCAACTCGGCCTCAACATATAAACCGAAACGGGCCAAACCGTTCAGTGCCCGCAGAATGATCTCGACCAGTTGCTGACGGTAATCCCGGTTAATGTGGCCTTGATGGTCGAAGATGCGACCGTCAATTTCCTTGATCTCCCACAGGATGTTATGCAGAGGATCGGTTGTATCGTGATACCAGGACTTCAACCTCTGCGCGGCTACGGATTCCGGTTCCATCAATGCCGCATGATCCCTGGTTTGCCGAAGTGCTTGCAACTGGTCTTGCAACCGCATGACTTCTTGCTCGGACGCCTTGAGCCTGGCTTGAAGCTGCCTGTCGTGCACCTTGAGGCTTGCGGCGAGGTCCTGCCCCACCGCGAGCTTGTCCAGCCGGATTTGCCCCGCGACCTGATGGTCAAAACGCGCAACCGGCACTCGCCGTCCCAGCCCCAGCAACTGATCACACCAGTTAGCAAAGGTCAGATCCATCGACGCGCTTGCAGACAAACGCCCCTTCAGGGCACGGTCAAGCACCCCCTCATCCAGGCCGGAAAAATCCGCCAGGACACCATATTTTCTCAGAACACTCAGTTGAACTGCCTTGGCCTTGTTCGCAAAACCCACACCTGCTCTCCCTGGCTCAACAATGTCTGCTGACGAATCGTCGAGAGCATGCCAGCGGACTAGGCAAACTGCCAGCATCGCGTGAGTCGGAATCGAGCAACGAAAGCCAGGCCCACACGTGAGTCACTGCTGAGTTGGGCGGGTGCACGATCTCAGGATTTTCGTCGACATTCCTTTTTCCGCCCTAGTTCTGAAAACAACTGGCGAAGTCTTGTTCTTGAGATAAGCAAATCGTGGTTTTTTTCTGCAGGCACATATCCAGAGACGGCTGACAGGTCATACGCGCCCATCGACGCCATCGCCTCCGCCATCTATATACGACAAAGCCCTGATTATTCAGGGCTTTGTCGTTTCTGGTTTTTGAAAAAACTTACCAGCCCACACTTCAGCCCACACCCTGGATGAAGTATTGCTTTTCGACCAACGGCTAGCTTTTTGAATGCCGCTTCGGAAGCATGCGGGTCGGCGCACGCCAGAGCACCCAGGCCAGATAGAGCGCACCCAACCATTTCACCACGCTGAACAGTTGCTCAGATGCCTGGAGCAAGACCTAGTCCTCAGCCCATATCTGCCATGGCCGAGTTCTCCACGGGCAAGCGCAACAAAGTTAAAGCAGATGGCGTGGAATCGAGCGACCTGCGCCCGGGACGATGTGATCTCTATGTCACCAATCGCAAGGTTTGCTTCGGTTTCGAGGCCAAGCAAGCTTGGCAACGGGTTGGGCCACGCTCCAACCCGACACGCAATGTGCACAAGGGCTTGCAGGCTGCCTGAGAGGACAGCGGACATCTGGCTAACGATACAGACCACCGTTTCGCCGCCACCTTCATCGTGCCTTCGCTGCCACTAAACGCCGTCACCGGCGAATTAGGGAAGGTGGACCCGGAAAAAGTCATGGCGCTGCTAAATACCTGGTTAGAGGGGCAGCGGGGATTTGTACGCCCCGGCGGCAAAGAAACCAGTTATGCCTACACCTTTCCACACCTCGGTCATGAAGGCTTCATTTCCGGTCCCAGGTATTACCCCGGTGTGGTGCTGGTGCTCGAAGAGAGGTTCAGGGCGGCTAAGTTGTTGGATGGGGAGAACTGAGTTTCGGTGCAATGCAACGTTGCCGGATTAGCACCTTTGGTACGGGATCGCCTGACACCATGACCTGCCTTGCTCACTCGATACATACGCCTTGATCAGCGCCCAAACATTACTCCACCTCAGTATCTAATTGTATCGACACGACTAACGCTCGACGATAATGTAGAGGCGATGAAAATCAACGACCAGCACTCGAGGGGCAACGGACACCAATGTTTTCATCCGTTCCACAGGAACTGAGACGTAGACCGAGAGCAATCGACCATTTGCGCTCATCGAGCCAACACTTGGAGTAACAGACTCATTTTGGATGAAGGCAATAGCTTCCACCAATTGAATCTCTATCTCCGGATACTTAAAATCCTCTGGATAAACCACAGTACCTTTGAAAGTGAGGACAGCGAATTCTTGGATAACGTCCTCCCCAGACGATACTTCGCGTCGGGTAGCCATTCGAAATGACCACGAAAAGTGCCAAGAAGTAATCTTCGCCTGGTACCATTTAAGAGAATATGGTGAAAGAGTCTGAGCACGTCTAGCACTTTTACCTCGACCGTTGTTAGGCTTTACCATATCCACCTCCCTACAGGGCCGAGTGTCGAGCCAGACAAACTATCACTAAACTCGACAATAAAAGCCTAGACCTATCCAGTGAACTACATACGACGCATAGTTCTACTTTCTTTACACGAGAGTGGTTATACCTCCGGCCCCCTATAAATACACCCACTTGTACATGTCTCGTGAATACGTATTGCGGATAGTTCGGGAAGCAATGGCTTTAGCTCCTGCCAAACCCAAACGGCTAAAACCTCGCTCGTCGGATTTTCCAGTCCGGGAATTTCATTAAGATAATTGTGATCTAAGCGTTCATACAGAGGCGCGAAAATCTCCTTTATCTCGGAAAAATCCCTGACCCAACCCGACGTCCTATCGACAGGGCCATCAATATAAATTGCAATACGAAAGGAGTGACCGTGCAGACGCCCACATTTGTGCCCTTCTGGAACATTGGGCAACCGATGAGCGGCCTCAAAAACGAACTCTTTAAAAATCTCCACTGATTCCTCCCGTATCTCACGCGACAAAAAAAACAAACACCTAGACTAAACCTTCCAAGACTCAAGATCGACGCATAACGTTTCAAACAAAAACTCTACAACTTTGGCTCGCCCCTCACCCAGCGCTGATGCAATAGTGATCACGGAAACCAAAATGGAGTTAACAGTGTGTAAATCGGTTACATCACTCAAACAATTCAGTATTTCTTCGAATTTCCCCAACATAGCAGTTTGGGAAAAATTTAATGCCTGCACCACATGGGTAGATGGCGTCAGGTAGAGAATATTCGCACGCGTCCGCAAACCGTAGGCTTCAGTCAACATGCCATACCCTTCCGAAGGGAAAGCTTCGTCTTGCCCTGCGAGCCTCCTCAATGCCTCCTGAAAAGCCATGGATAGATGAAGAATGACTTCAGAGAACTCTTTTACACTGGCGTCACTGGCCAGGGCTGGAGACAGATCCGAGGAAACCAAAGTAGTCATAATGCCTCCTAAATATTAGTATATGAGCACCAGTTAGCTAGGTACGAGTTCAGAACTTCGAACCACCCTGGTCAAATGATCAGTCAAAAGATGAATATCACCATGTAAATTCTGAACTCCATTCCATGGCCGGTTGCCTGTTTTAAAGGACCACTCTCCCGAACCGAGCGTCCAAGCTGTATATCCTTGTAGCTTTCTAAGGCCTAACTTGAATACTGGGGCCAGTGGCGCTCCTGTAGCACACAACTGTTCCATGACGAACCCCATGGAAATAATCCCCGCGCTATGGACGAGACGAGAGCTTTTAGGTGTATGACCATGCCAAGCATTTCCAAACACCTCCTGGACCGCCTGAAAAAACTCACTGATGGCCAAGAAACAACGATCCTCACCTCCCGACAACTCAATCACCTCCCGACAGTAACCGTCAGATAGGGAATTCATTACCAGTTTCTGGAGCGACGTATCACCGATGACCCCTGAGGGGTTGGTATGCTGCTTAATTTGTCCTTGCAAAGAAGATCGATCGTCATAATTCAGCATTTCCACGATGCGGGCTGCGCGGGCGCGGGAAGTCATTCTGAATGGAAGGCCGCTGACAGACGGGAGCAGTTCATATACCAGCGACTTCGGTAATGGACTGGTGTTGTTGACGAGAATGAATTGCCGGCGAAGCTCTTCCTGATTTTCACACACAAGAGCAGACACCAGTAACTGGAACGAACTCCCCTCGAGCCCAGATAACGCAGATAGGCGCTGCTGACCATCCACAACGAACCCAGGAGGGCCGGATGAAATATCCACCTCAATTTCTGCATAGGCTCCATTTCCTTCCACCACCCGGACCCCACTGGTAAACGCTAACACCACAGCATTGGGCATTACCGCATCGGGACGGGAGAGGTAGTCGCGAATCTCTCGTATGTGCTTGGACACCTGTGGCCGCTGAAAGCCATGAAGGGCGCCACGATCATCACGCTTGACTCGGTCGATGCTAGCGATCGCCAAAATCTGCTCAACGGTAGCCGCAAACGATACCACTTGGTGGGTTGGGCTCTGTAACGCCTTGATTGCGCTGAACTTAAGCAATGAGTCTCTTCCTTCATCGAACGGCCACCCAGAAAGAGGGGTAGCAGCAGTATTGAGGCTCTTATACCAACCCTTCCGCATAAAAACTAGCCTAAGCGCATTGGCCCATACAGTTATTAAATGGTAAATTGTCAGCCTCAGATAAATGCAACACTCGTCAAAACAGGCCTACAGTTTTCCCATGAGAACCGTCATCATCACCAACTGCACGAATCGAAAACGTCTCGACGGCCTGCCGCCGGTAGTGCTGAACGACGAGTGTTATTCATCGATTGCTGCCATGGCAAAGGCGTGGAAGGGGCAAATAGACGAGCGTCCTACCACTCTGATGGCATCTTCACTTTACGTGGGTAGAAGCGTTTCTGACGCGAGGCGCGTAGCAACGAAGTTGGACGCGAAGCTAATGTTTGCGTCGACCGGCTTAGGGTTGATTGAAGGCGATCAGAGATGTCCACCGTACAACCTGACGGTGGCTCAGGATCCGAACTCTATCATCCCACGTCTCGAAAAATTGGGTGTGCGCGCATCAGATTGGTGGGAAGCCGTGAATGTCACCCAATCAAAGGGAAGCGCCCTAGCGGACCTCGTCAGCCAACCCGACATCGACTTGGTGCTCATTGCCCTCTCTTCAAACTATGTCCAGTTGATAGGCGAAGACCTTGGAAAAATCAGGGACACGCAGATCGACAAGCTCAGAATATTCACTTCGCGCCCAGGCATCGAGATGCTTCCCAGCCATTTACGACGCATCGCGATGCCCTATGACGAACGCCTTGAAACCTCAACACTACCAGGCACTCGCAACGATTTCCCTCAGAGAGCCCTGCGTCATTTCATTGAAATTCTTGAACTGTCGAGTGCTCCTGCTGAGATCGCTCGAAAGAGCGTCAGCGCGGCGATGGATCTTTTATCCCTAGCAAAAACGACCATCCGGCGGCGCGCATCGGACAGTGAAATTGCCTACATGCTTGAGTGTGTGTGGGCTGACTACCAAGGCAGTTCGACCCGATTGTTACGCTACTTAAGGGACGAGGCCCTGGTGTCGTGCGAGCAATCGCGCTTTCGGAGGATCTGGCAGGACATCAAAGGTCAAGACAGCATAGAGAGCAAAGCATGACGAGCGAAGATGCGATTGTGGTGCGTGCACTACGCACCACGCAAGGCGACAACCTTGATGTGTATGCATTATTCATCAGGGGATCTGACCTGGTCCGAATTGCCGACATCAGCCGCCTGTCGCGCGAAGACAGCAGTCCCCTCAAGGGTTTTCAGCGCCCCGAGATTAAGAGTCATGTCAAAGGGATCACTGAGTACCTCAATCAGGGAAATGTACTTTTTCCCAATGCAATTATCTTAGCGCTGTCTCCTGACCTGCGTTTTGTTGCAGCACGCGGAAGTAAGCCGACAGGCGATGCGGGGCTTTCGCAAGCGGGTACGCTGACGATCCCTATCAGGGAGGAAGGAATGAGGTCTGCCTGGATCGTGGACGGGCAACAGCGCTCATTGGCGTTGGCGAAAGCGGCCAATTCGGATCTTCCTGTGCCAGTGATCGGTTTTGTATCCGACAGCCTGACCACCCAGCGCGAGCAATTTATTTTGGTCAACAAGGCCAAACCCTTGCCCACTCGACTGATCAACGAACTACTGCCGGAGACAGGCAGCATCCTTTTGCCCCGCGAACTGAGTGCTCGCAAGGCACCAGCTGAGTTGTGCGGGCTTCTTAGCCGCGATCCCAACTCCCCTTTCCACAAACTCATAAAGCGGTCGTCCGAGCAAAATAGCAAAGCGGTGATCACTGACACCGCTGTAATAACGATGATCCGCAATAGCATCAGTAATCCGCTGGGGGCGTTGGCTCCCTACACCTCCAGCATCGACGGTGCGGCGAACGTTGAGTCCATGTACCACCTACTGACGACCTTTTGGCGAGCGGTGCGTGATACGTTTCCAGAGGCGTGGGCACTTGAATCGAAGAACAGTCGACTTATGCACTCAGCGGGAATCATCGCCATGGGCGTGCTCATGGATCGGATCTACGCCAAGATCGGTGGTCAGCGCGAAACCTACGAAGCCGTGTTACAAGAACTGACCAGAGTAGCCCCTTACTGCGCATGGACATCAGGTCAGTGGCCGATGATTAATGTCCAGTGGAATGAAATCCAAAGCACCCCTCAAGATATCAAGGCGCTGCAAGAAACCTTGATCCGCCTCTATATGACCAGCGCTCACCAATGAAATTTTTATACGCCGACACCCAAGACTACGTAGACCCGGACTACGATTTCATCAACGATCGAAATGCGCCGGGCCGGAAGAGATACTGGGATGACCAGTATGCGCACGAAATGATGACCCCCGTCCCTTATGATGGGCTCTTGGTCTCGATGAGCGCAGTGCGACCTGCAAATGGCGTCGCTAATTCAAAGGTTCGGTACTCGACTTCCGAACAGCAGCGCTTCCTCAGAGAAGGGGCGCGCAAATTTCTACGACTCGATGGCATTCAGTTCAAAGATACGATGGTCCTAGGTGACTGCGGGGCTTTCGCCTATGTAGAGCACCCTACCCCTGCGTATAGCCCAAGCGAAGTAGTAGAGTTCTACTCAGATGCAGGATTCACCCACGGTTGCTCGCCGGACCACATCATATTCAACTGCGACTCCAGCAATCCTCCAGCGCTGAGCCAGTCGGAAGATGTGCTGTTTCGGTACGAAATTACGCTCAAAAATGCGCAAGAGTTTCTGCGTTTAGTGAAGGATGCGGAATGGCCTTTCGAACCTCTTGGAGCGGTACAGGGTTGGTCTCCTCAAAGCATGGCGAACGCTGCAAAACAACTCGAAGACATGGGTTATCGCTACTTGGCGATCGGAGGTCTAGTACCTTTGAAAGTCGATCAAATCCATGAGGTTCTGAAAGAGCTTCGAGCGGTCCTTAAGCCCGAGACAAATATTCATCTGCTGGGCTTTGCTAAAGCGGAGAACATCCATGAATTCACCGGATATGGCATTACCAGTTTTGACTCAACCTCCCCCCTTATACGCGCATTTAAAGATGCGAAGTGTAATTACTACATGGGCAACAATACAAACAAACTGGATTACTACACCGCTATCCGCATTCCTCAAGCGATTGAAAATCCACGCCTGATGCAAGGAATAAAAAAAGGCACTCTGAGCGCAGAAGAACTACAAATCAAAGAAAAAGCGGCGTTACTAGCGATCCGCGACTACGATAAAAACCTGCTCGACTTTGATTCAACTTTAGCCGTGCTAGTAGACTATCTCCGACTGACTCTTTCCGGATCGATAACATCATCAATAGAAATGGAAAAAGAAATCGCCAAACATGTCCGACTAATCTCACCCACGCTGAGAGATAAACCGTGGCAAAAATGCCAATGTTCGATTTGTCAGTCAGCGGGTATCGAAACTATTATCTTTCGAGCCAGCAATCGAAACAAAAGACGCGGATTTCATAACTTAGGCGTGTACCACCGCCACCTTCAGAAAACTCTGGAACTTTCGAAACAATGATCTATCGATTTAAGGGTGTGCGCGCCCAACAGGCCTCCGGGCATGATGTATTTTCGTTTGCGGCCACTCCAAATGAAATTTTAGATTTTTCTGAAATTGAGAGAGTCGGCCGCGATGAAGAAGGCCACCTCAAAGGCTTTCAGCGCCATCAAGTCGCGTCGCATATCAGAGATATTCGTGACTATCTTCAGCGCGACGATGCATTGCTTCCTAACGCAATTATCTTGGCCTTTTTGGATGGGGTAACGATTAAAGACCTCGGCGAGGGTATTGTAGAAATCATTATTGATGCTACCGAATCAAAACCAGGCTTCGTGGTCGATGGACAACAACGACTCAGCGCCCTTGCGACGATGGAAAAACCTGGATTCCAGGTATTTGTATCTGCATTGATTTGTAAAGACTACAACGAACTGCGACAGCAGTTTGTGCTCGTCAACAATACGAGGCCGCTGCCAAAATCGCTAATCTATGAACTTTTACCGACTGTTGACGGCCTTCCAGAACGGTTCACGAGTCGTAAATTTGCTGCTCGCATTATTGATTTATTGAATTTTCTGCCTAACTCCTCTCTATTTGGCGAGATCAAACAACATACGAATCCTAGAGGAGTACTAAGCGACATGGCGATGCAGAAGTTCGTGATGAACTCTGCGAATGATGGCGCGATTCGTAGCTTCATGAAGTTTGATGACTTTGAGGGGCGCAGCATCGAACTTATCAATAACTTCTTCCATGCAGTGCGTGTAGTGTTCAGATCGGAATGGGAAGGACTAGCGCCCCGGAATTCACGTTTGAAGCACGGGGCGGGCCTGGTTTCTTTGAGCTTCGTTATGGAGTTGCTTTACTCCGATCAAGGCACAACCAGTAAGGAAGGTTTCATCAAAGGACTAAAACTTTTGAAACCTCATACGGCATGGACAAGTGGCGATTGGCACATTTCTGAAACCGACCGCCGCCCCTGGAATGGTATCCAGAACACGCCCACTGATATCGGATTACTCACTAAGTATCTGACCGAAAAACTCAAGCAAGAACTGAAGCGGCGCTAAAACAGACCCAGTTCCGAGGAGAGCAGTATGCACACCAAAGCCTTAGTTCTTTTTTCAGGCGGACAAGATTCAACCACCTGCCTTGCCTGGGCGCTGGAACGTTACGAGCACGTCGAGACCATTGGCTTTGATTACGGCCAGAGGCACCGAATCGAACTCGAATGTCGGCTGAATATCTTGCAGGAGGTACGTAACAGGTTTCCGAACTGGGCCAAGCGACTCGGAGAGGACCACGTGCTTGATCTCAAATTACTCGGCCAGATCAGCGATACGGCGATGACCGCTGAGAAAACTATAGAGTTTGAAAAGAATGGACTTCCCAATACGTTCGTACCCGGGAGGAATCTGCTGTTTTTGACGTTCGCTGCCACGATTGCCTACCGACGGGGCCTCACAGTGCTAGTCGGGGGGATGTGCGAAACCGACTACTCAGGCTACCCAGACTGCAGGGACAACACCCTCAAAGCCACCCAGGTGGCCTTGAGCCTCGGGATGGACGCTCCGGTGATCATTGAGACGCCCTTGATGTGGCTCAACAAAGCTCAGACCTGGCGTCTGGCCGAAGACCTAGGTAATCGAGATTTTGTCAGCCTGATTCAAGAAGAGTCCCACACCTGCTACCTTGGGACTCGACAGCATAAACATGAATGGGGCTACGGATGTGGAACGTGTCCGGCTTGCGAACTGCGCAAAACTGGATATGAGCAGTACATTCAAGAACGAGATTGACGATGGTTCAGCGGTGGCGGATCAAAGCACTCGCCACCCCGCTGAATCAGGTGAGTAAACCAAATGACTTACAGTATCAAAGAAATGTTTTACACCCTTCAGGGGGAAGGTAACCAAGCGGGTCGACCCGCGGTATTCTGCCGATTCTCAGGATGTAACCTCTGGTCGGGACGGGAGCAGGACAGGGCTAACGCCATCTGTACATTCTGCGACACCGACTTCGTCGGAACAGATGGTCAAGGTGGGGATAAGTTCAAAAATGCTGAAGCTCTCGCTCATGCTATTGATTCGTTTTGGCCAATATCCCACCAGAATCATAAGTATGTGGTATTGACCGGCGGAGAACCTTTACTTCAGGTCGATGACGCATTGATTGCCGCTCTGCATGAGTTAGACTTCACGATTGCCGTAGAGACGAATGGAACTATCGCACCACCCAAAGGTATTGATTGGATCTGCGTAAGCCCAAAATCCACCGCACAACTAAAGATAACTAAAGGTGACGAATTAAAACTCGTATTCCCGCAGCCCGACTCGATGCCCAATCAATTTGAGCACCTAGACTTCAAAAACTTCTACCTCCAACCCATGGACAACCAAAATACCAAAAATAACATTGAGGAAACCATCAAATACTGCAAAAGCAATCCTAAATGGCGTCTAGGCTTACAACAACATAAAATACTAAAAATACCTTAAACCACCAATAGACTTTCATAACCAACCACAGCACCTCACCACAAAACCTATAAAAACCTATAAAAAAACCAAACATTAGTTAACGAGACACTAAAAAATTTAAAGCTCGCGCCTAATCAACACAATATAAACCCCAACACAACACCGATAACAACAAGCGATGTCGTGCAGACCAAGAAATACCAGCGATATTCGTTGAATATTTCTTAGCCCCCCAAGCACCTCCATCTACTAGAAATTAAAAAAGACCCCACCTCTATTCGTTGACATTTAGATTAATAGGACTGCCTTTACACCAAAAAAATCTATAATGTTTACTTATAAGCTGTCTTTTTAGTTCACGTACACCGCGACTAACAATGTCCCTGCCTGCAGAGTATCCAAATTTTTCATTTTCCACTCCTCCTTCCAAAACTCCACAGGCATAGAGTCAATTAGTTTTCTCGCCGTCACCCCAACCTGCAGTTTTTCGATGCTTAAACGCTTCATCCCAGCCTTTCGAGTTCCGTCAACACACAACTCAAAATGCTGGCACTTCCCTTCCCCATGGGGAGCAGGGTTTGCAGGTCGCCGCGTGCTTCCTTCGCCGCGTAATAGGCCTGGTGCTTACTGCTTCTCCAGGCAAAAACGAAGATATCGGCGGTTACCGCCAGATGCTTAAGCCTGTCAGTTGCTACCACGTCGGCATTCAACTCTACCCGTGCCAGCGGCAAGAGCATTCGCAGGAATTGACGCGCACGCTGCCCGGCGGATTCAGTCAGCGTATAGATGCCGATTAAACCGTCGAAATCAGCATGCGCTGTTTCCGCATGCCCCTCTTCCTGAAAGGAAAAGGACTCCAGCAAGTTGGTACAACTGTAATCCTTTGCCAGTAGAGACAGGATTGCATGTTGAGTCGGCTTGAGACGATGATTCTGGGTGCGCGCCAACTCCACGACTGCCATAAAAAACCGCAGTCGCGATTCAATGTCTGGAGATCCATGCAGGGCCAGCATTTCAGCTGCATTGAGCGCCCAGTCGATGTTACCGGGAGTACTGTTCGCGGTAATTATCTCAGAGTAGGCATCGAGCGCTTCGACGTAGTCGTCCTTCGAGGGGCCAAGGCTGACCAACGCCTGTACGAGAGCAGAGGTCAATTCGAGTTCATTGGCCGAGACCACCCCACTCCATGCAACGATGCGGATTAGCATGGTGTAAAGCGGTATGAAGCCACGCACTGGATGTGCCAAGCGATCGACAAAGAACTCCACCAAGGCGCCGAAGGCATCGCGAAACACACATTCTGCCTCACCGCTCGCGTTGCCGATCTTCTCGGCCAACTGACGGCAGGCCTCTGGATCCGAAGCATAGGCCTCAGCACTCCAACGCGTGAGTGCCTCCTCCAGGATCTGCAGCGGAGGACGCTCACAGCGCCCGGCTTCAACATAGCGAACCCAGGCCATCCAATCGGTGTCAGGACGTTCTTGCGACACTTCTGAAGGCTCTGACTGCAACTGCTGCAGTCTGCTCAAATCACGTTTTGTCCATGTCGCACGCGCGGCTTCGGGTGCATTACCCACCGCTTCGAGCACCCGCCGAGTGGTTTCAATATCCTCTAGTTCCACTGCGCAACGCAGCATGGCACTGTACGTCCAAGCGCTGGGGAAGGATTCAAACGACAACTGCAGCGCCAACTCATAGTCGTCATCGGCTAAGGCCTGACGTGCCAATTCAAAGACATCGGAACGCAACGACGGGGCAGACACCAAACGGCTGGACCAATACTCGATCAGTTCTGGCCCAGCTTGAGCCGGATAAGCGGCAGCAATGGCCCCGCAACGCGCCACATTCGGTTCGTCCTGCACAAGTTCATAAAGCAGGAAGGCCTTCAGTACATTAGGTTGACGAACACCTTTCCGTTCCTTAAACAGCGGGCCGAAGTGACGCACGATGTCATTTCGAAAAACGGTCAGGATGGCTTCGACATTCGGGTCATCCTCGATGGCTGCGATATAAGTTGCATAAAGCGCCTCGACCAAGTCGGTGATGGTCTGAGCAGGTAAAGACAGACCTAGAACAGACTTGATCAGCGAGTAATCGTGCGCCAGTTGATACTGGCGACCGAGGCCGGCCAGCATGCGAATATCCAAATACTTGTGCTGTTCAACATCAATACGGCCGCTGGCAACCAATTCGTGGCGTAAATATTGAGCATCTGCCTCGTTACCGGCCAGTAGCGCCCGATCAAACTCAGCACGGATCTTGCCGAACGGACGTTGCGTGCGGTCAGGGATGTCTGGGCGGCGGCGCAGCAAACTAAGATACAACTGCAAGGATTGTGTAACATCGCCGCGCGCTGCCGAATTCACTGGTCGCAAGCAGAATACGAAACGGCCAAAGCGTTTCTGCAAGGCACACTCGATTTCGTCGCCACAATCGACCTGCAGTGGTTGGCCACGGAAATCGCTGTAACTTGGGCCGACAACAGCTGTCAACTCCTGCACCAATGCAACTGCCGATGCCTCATTGCTAGCCATTGCATACCAATGAGACGGCCCATCAGCATCGAATACCGGCAGCACAATAGGCGATTGGTAGCCTTGAGTAACAAAAGTTGCGATCCACGGGTTTACCTGCTCCAGCCATGCCGCCGGCGCGCTACCACCGACAATGGCTTCCCAGTGCAGGGCATTGCGCCCAAAGAAAAAACGCCCTAGCCAGGACTTTTCCTGAGAGGGCAAGACGTCAATCATGCAGCCTCCCTGTAGCGGGCGAATTCAAGGCGGGTTCGACCAAGATCGTGCTGATCGAGGGAGAACTCGACCCATTCGTCATTGATCATCATGCCGTTGTAGGTCAGGTTCATTGAACCCATCAACAGACAGCGCGTGAGCAGGATGCCCTTGGTATGCAATTGGCCGTGGATGTGCACCGCGAGTTGATCTTCCAGACAATGCTCACGAGTCAAATCGGCGATCCGGGTACGGAAGGCATCGTTGCTGGCTTCGCTCCGGGTGACGATATGCACTTTTGTACCGTAATTCATCAGAGTCACAAGGACATCGGCGAGGCGGATCTCTCGCCTCCCCCATTCGGGATTGAGGGCATCAAAGCTACCGGACCGATTGTCGATCAAGACAACATTGCTGATCCAAGGAGAAACGATCCAAATCTCGTGGCCGGGTTGCAACACTTCGGCCACGAACATAGTCTGCAATAACTCCTGGATCGTGGTGACGCCAGTGGTTTGCGTCTTGAAAATGCGCCGATGGAGAATGTTCATTGCACTGCCTCGACGAGTTCAATATCAGCTTCGATCATTGATTGGGTTTGGCGGATGCCCTGTAGGCGGGCATAAGCACGTAAGTAGCCGGATTCGACCGGATTGGTTACCAGTGCATTGAGCGCGGAAGCTAGGCGAACACGTTCGGTTTCCGGGCAGGTCAACGTAACTTGGCGGCCAGCGTTGAGTTGTTCGGCAGTTCGCAGCAACCAGTCACGGTCCAGCAGCGAAATGCAGACACGGTCGTCGCCGATGGTTTCCACCACCAAGAGGCGCTCGATCAAAGGCAATTCAATGAAGGGATTTCTTATCTTCAGTGCGGACTGGCGAATCGCCCGACCGCGGGGCCATAAGAGGCCATAGATAGCGCCAATGCGCCAAGCCGCGCGGTCGTTGCCTGGAGGGGAGCCGATGTCGGACACAATACGATCGATATCGTCCGATTGGCTTAGGTAATAACTCATAACGCGCAGATCGACCTCTATGCCGATACGCGCCTCCTCACTCTGCCAATGATCAAGCACTCGGGAAAGGTAGAGATCCGTCGCCGCGCCCGATCCCGGTCGCAGAACACGGTTACCAAGCGCCACTAAAAAACCGTGGAAGGGGGAGAAACCTTCCTGCAACAACTTCCGACGTAAGCGTTGGAAGGACTGTGTCATTTCTTCCTGGCTGGCGGCGGCACGGAATTGGCGCGCCAGTGCGGCGCTTTCCGAATCTCCGGTAACATTGTCCTCGGCCAGCAGGGTGACCATTTGTTTGAGTTGATGGTCGATCAACTCAAACTCGCCCATGCTCAGATTGGCGCGTACGGCAGCGAAGAAGCGGCGCGGGTCTTCCGCATAGCGCCGCATAAATTCCTCGATCAGTCCGTTGCCCCCCGGACTACGCTCGGTAAACCACGCCTCCACCGCTTCTGAGTCAAAGCCGACGGCTTGGCCGGGGAGTGCCGGGCCGCGTTCTAAGTCGACCGTCAGGTCTTCCGGATCAATGCTCGGGCATAGGTCGGTAATCGAACGTAGAAGTGCTGCAGCAAGCGTGGAATGGTAGACCCCACGTAGCCACGGTTCCCAGCCGGAATCGATTGGCTCCCAAAGCATGGCGCCAAACTCGTGCAATTCCGCAATCACGATGGGATCGCGCAGACAGGCATCCAGTTCCTGGCGTAACTTTTCTGGACTGCCCACCGTCTCGTCGCCGCCCTGCACCTCGACCACTTGCGACTGAAATAACAGGCTCAGCACATCTGGAAGCGAGATCGATGCCTGACCCTGTCGAATAGAGGCATCGGCTTCGGCCAAGCCGATCTGTCGGTGCATCGCTTCATAGGTCATGGCAGACAGGTAAATCTGTGCTAACCACTCGCGCATGAAGGGGCTTGCAATCATGGCCAAGCGCTCACCACGCCAAGCAAGGTCAATGAACCGAGCACTGCGTACTGCGCGCCACTTCGCTTCGTCGCCCGGAATCTGGCGTAGGTGCAAATTGGGAGGGATATCGATCTGGAACACCATACCGTCGGCGGCAAATTGCGCTCCCAAACCCACCGCTTGGTTCTCACGTTGAAACACCGTGTCGGTCCGCACCTTCTCCGCGCCAACACCAATCTCCGCCGAAGCGCCCACCGCGAAGCGTCGAATCTCTACTGGAGCATGGCGTGAGTGGGTAAAAAAGCCAATACGGGTGACGATCTCTGCCCACCGGCTGCCTGCGGGCGGCGTCAGCCAGCCCGGTTCGATGGTGGCGACGATTTGGCTATGCCATTCCAAGGAGGCATTCGACGAGTCTTTCACTGCCGCCGGGGGGGATTGCGGTGCCAGGCGTACCGGGCGGTAAACTGGCAGAGCTACCGTTTTACCGCCCCGGCGTACCAGATACTCCCCTAGCAGCACGTGGTTACCGATGGCATCGACATCGAGGCCGAAGACATCGCTACAGATGCCAGATCCGCTTTGGAAGTCCGGCGACGGTGCGATCCAGTGGCGCTCAGTACGATAGCGCACTCCATAGCGCCGGCTGACGCGACCGGGCGCGAACTCGCGCAGTGCGGCGAACACTGACATTACAGATGCATTGGAAGGACTTGCCGAGTGCGACTCTGGCAGATCGATGGCGACCTCGGCTAAATTGAGGTCAGCGAAAAGAGAACCCGGAATAAAGTCCGGTAACGGAGTGTTGAAGGCTTTGTAATCCTCCTGCGGGTTACCGTCTGCACTCCAGTGGCTCGCTAGACGCCGGAGCGCGGTCGGCAGCACAGTTGTCAACAACGGTCGCGGGTACTCCCACAGTAATGCCGACAACTCCTCGTCAGACAGGCGCAGCGCGCGGCGCAAATAGTCGGAGAGACGCCGGCTACCCGCTTCGGTTTCAAGAACACTACGCAGTTCACGTATTAGGCGCTGACGACGATGCGCATTGAGCTTGTCGCCACCGGCTAGGTCGCTCCAAACGCTACCTGCAGGACCGTCCTGCAGTCGCAATGCCAGATAATCTATGGTGGCATACACTGCTTGCATTCGGGTGATGTATCGGTTCGCCAAGGGCAAGGTACGGACAGGCAGTTCCGGATCGAACAGCAAATCGTAACTCTGGTAAGCAGCGCGATCGCGACCATAATCAGACAGCACGACCGCCGTCCATGGCCGCATGCCGCGGGTGCGGCCGCCGCGACCCTTACGCTGCAGGAAGCCCGCGATTCCGCGCGGCGCCTTGTGCTGGATCACTGCACCAACGACCGGATCGTCGAAACCCACTTCCAGGACGGCAGTGGCAACAATAACTTCCGCGCTGGCGTCAACACCACGATCCTGGGAGCTAACCCGCTTGATCACTAAACGGTGCTTGAGGCCCTCATGCAAGTCTTGGCAGAAGCGCCAGTCTTGCCCGTTGGCATAGCGCAAGAGAGAGGATCCGGCCTCGCGCAGTACTGCCAAACCGCCGTCAGGCGCATGGCGCATGTCAGGGTCGCCATAGCTATTGCGTCCTTCAGCACTGAGCAAGTCGAAATACAAACGATTGATCACATCTAGGTTATCGGTGAAGACGAAGGTGCGCTGGCCAAAGACGCCTCGACTGACCGACTGTTCCGGCTGCGCGGCTTTTGGATCGAGGCAGCGCTGCAGCACCATGGCGGTCTGAATGGTTGTGGACAGCAATGCCGTGCGCGAGACCGGATCGCCGCGCAGGGCAACCATATACTCGGCACCTTCGGATTCGATCTCGTCAGTACGCGGTGACACTTCATCTACAAGGTTCGTGCGACAACCTGTTAGCGCCGCGAAGAACTGTGAAGCTTCCCGCAAGGTCGCCGACAAGCCGACGAAGCGCAACGATTGATCGAGTAGCCGCTGCCAGCGCCGCATCAGATATGCGACTTGCGCACCGTGCTTACCTTCGTAAGTATGCACTTCATCCATCAACACCAGTTCCGGCGCATGCAGCGCCTTGGGGCCAACGCCGAAAAGATGCATCATAGAGTTGTCCGAGAGGCGCTGGTTCAGCATCTCGGTGGTGGTGAACAGGATGTCCGGTACGGAGTTCTTGAGCGATTCCCGGGTCAGCGGGAACACAGTGCCGTCCAACACTGCTTCACAAACAGCGCACACCAAACGTTCGCGTCCCTCCTTACGATCCTTGTGCAACCAGCGCAACTCGCCGCCACAGTCGAGACAGGCAAGAGTCGGACAGACCTGATCATTACCTATTTTTGGCCACTCACAGAAATGTGCGGAAAACGGGGTATCTCCATAGAGCGCACCAACGCGAATCAACACTTGATCCTTTTGCGGTAAACCGGCTTGAAGGCTACGGATGCGCTGCAAGACTTCGCGCAACTGATCCTTAAGCAGTTCGGTGCGGGGATACAAGGCGACCGCCTTGACCCAGCGCTCGGCCTTGCCTTCCACCAGCACATGGCGGTAAATCGATGCTAGCGCCGGTATGTAAAAGGCGAGAGTCTTACCACTGCCAGTACCCGCGCAAACGATGGTCGCCAAGTCCTTCCCAGTTTCGATCGCGCGCAAAATGCGCTGGGCAGCGCGTACCTGGAAGCCGGACAGACGGACAGTGCGATTGGGGGGCGTTAGCAGCGCTTTTACAGCCGCTAGCAGCGCCGGACTTGAGGCTGCCTCACCTATCATGGTCAACGCCTGCTCGACGGAGGTGTCTCGCGCCGGATAACGACGACGACGACGCAAAAAGCGAAAGTCGGCAACTAAGCTAGGGGCCTGCTGCCATCCACTTGATCCTGAGTGTTTCGGGAACAATTGCCGCAAGCGCTGCAGTAAGCGCACGGTTTCCGCCATGCGTGATCGGTAACCGATTGCGCCACCGCTCCTGGGTACCTCGGCAATCCATTTGCGTCGTCGTAGTTCCTCCAGGACATCCTCAGCAGAGAAAAAGTCCTCGATGCCATCGTCGATGGCTTCGTCGATCAGGGGATTGAGCAATTCGCTGAGTTCTTCATGACTGAAGACACCATCGACGATGCCCCAGACCAGCAACCTTGCTTCACGCTCTTCGATGCGATCCAGCACCAAGGCAAGAAAACGTTCGCGTGCTTCCAAGATGACTCCGTTCAATTAGCGTGCCCGCACTACATAGTTAGCCAGCATGTTATTCGTGCGCAGCCATTCAATGACCTCTGGGATCAAAAAATCGAGGCTAGCTCCGCTCCCCACGGAGGTGGCGTTAAAAAATGCTCTCACAGGTAGTGGCACGTCGTCGTTCTCGACAAACTTAATATCTGCCAAATCCTTCGAACACCCAAGCACCTCGCGCAGAGCTTCCACGTTACCAGGAATGGTATTGCGGTATTGACTGAAACGCTGGTACAGCTTCGTATAAAGCTCCAAGGCTTTTCGGTTCTCAGGCAGCGCTTGCAAGATGGTCTGCTTGCGTTGCTCGGGAGGCACTCCGCCAAACAGCTTACTGCTGAAGTAGGCTTTCCAGTCCTGTTTCTGCAGCATCTCGACTGAGGCGTTAAACTCGGTAAGCGTCGATATCAGTTTGCTCCAGCCCTTCTTGTCTACCAGAGTGGCAGCCTTGGGTGATTCGGAAAAACGAGCATTAATCTGGCTGATCAATTGTTTCGCCTTCTCAATGTCCGGAATTGGCGAGAACGGAACACTCTGCTCCCTGAACAAGGTATTACGACATGCCAGGGTCACAATCCGGCCTGCCAGTTCCTTCAGTTCATTTCGCTTTGCCGCCAACGCCTCAGCTTCTTCAATACTACTGGTGGCGGCTTCAGCACGTATCAAACGAGCGCGGACACTCTGTGCGTCGATTAAGAGCATACGGTTTCTCCATCCACTCCCAGTGCATCCATTTCATTTAAGAGGTCTTCGAACAAGGTCTGGATTTCACTCGCCTGCGCTTGTGGATCCACGCCCTGGGACTGGTCTTCAAACCGCTTAGCGATTTTCTCAGATGCGCGCACAACCTTGCGCGACGCGTCTACGAACCGCGACGCCACGATGAGCGGATGCACGTCAAAGCGGCCAATGCGGGTGACTAACTTTCCGTCATTCGGCCCCTCGTCCCCCTCTCCCGAGGTCGCAAGTATTGACAGAGCCTCACGCAGTGCGCCACCGCGAAACTCCTCGCACAACGTTTTGAAGGCATTATGACTAATACCGATGTCGTCCACGTTCCAGCTAGCGAATTCCTTCAACTGATCGGCCAGCGCCCTAAGCCCCTCTGCAATTTCTTGCTTATCGAAGTTGTCGCCGAACTCTTCCGTCAGCTTGATACGAATGTTGCCCGCTGCTTGGGATACCTTACCCGCCAGAAGGCTCACACGTGTATCTGACATTATCGCCAATGCTGACTTTAACTCGCTGGGGAGAAACTCAAAGACGCCCGGGTTGGTAGCTTCGCTCTCAGGCAACAAGCAATCGGCCACCCTTACCATGTCGACAGCATAGAGAATCTTCCCTGTAGTGCCTTGGAAACTGCCACAGTAGTCGGTAACGAGTTCCTGTAACTTGGAACGTATCTGTAATGCCTGCTCCTGCAAGACGCGCCAATTGCTGAACTCCGTAGATGATTCCTCAAGCGGACGCCGAGGGATGTTTGGCGCACCGAATAAGAAAGCAGCGAGACTAGCAGGGGTACGCCCGCGGTCGATGAGGCCAAGAATTCGGCTATTGGTGGACAGTAATCGCACGGCCATGCCTAGCTTCTGACGCATGCTGGCATGTACCAGAGCCAATGCACTCGGCATTAGACGGTCAGAGAGGTTGCCGATCCAACAGAGATCATCATCGACACCAGGGTATTGCATCTTGCCGTTATTCAGGTGGTAGAAACGAGTCACGGCAGCTAGCTCTGCACGTAACTGACCAGTGGGATCGGTATCATCTGCCGCAACTACGATCGCGTTGGTAGCAATGCCGCCATCACCGCCAGCATTCGGAATGGATATTTGTTTCAAGGAAATTGGAGTCTTGATACAACGCTCCGCCGACCAGTCAATTCTCTCGTTGAGGGCAGATTCAATCGATTTACGGATTTGATTAGCTACTGTCTGGGAAAGCCTCTCACTGTTTTGCACCCATTTCTCAAGTGCCTGGACCAAGTACTCGTCATCTGGCTTTGGTTGCGAATCCGGAGGTGGTTGGATCGGATCAACGTTCTGTTTACTCTGAACGGCACTGCGGAACTCGATGTTCGGCCGATTCAAATTGAAGGCATCGAATACCTCCTTCGGAATGTAGCCGATCTCCTCCGATGTACGAGGCGCATTGCCCCAGATCGCGACGACACGCCGGTAGCGCTCCCGCACTTCTTCAGACACTGGAAGCGAAGCTAGCCACTGCGTGACCTCCGCATTCGTCCCAGGGGCATTGATGTCTGGTGGCGGAAATTGCCCACGTTCGAATGCTGGCCTGCCTGGCAAAAGCAAGCCACGCAAAATATTGTCAATAATGAAACGCGGAGTAAAGACCAGGGCATTGTTCCGGGTGAGCACAGACCGCGCGAGTTGTTCAATGGCTTGCTCCGTGTATGGGAATAGTGGAATCTCGCCTTCTTTCCCAAAAGCGGCCAACACAGGGGCATCGCTGGTATCCTCATGGTCGGCATATGGCCCGATCCAGGTTTCCTGTCCGGCACGCGCACCACCGTTGATCTCAAAGTGATGCACTAACTCACGGTAGCCCCAGCGCGCAGCATTCAAGTAAGAAGCAACCAGCTCCTTAGTACGGCGCAAGACTTCCTGCTCGCTGGATAATTCGCTTTCCACCTTCCACTCACGCTTCGCACGTGTTGCGATTGTGTCCTCGGAATCTAGATAGCCATCTGTCACTGCGATGACAGAACGCATCGTCGCCAACTCCCTAACCCCGTTGCGCACACCTTCCTGGATCAGCACCTTTAGCAATATATCCTGGATACCCGTGAGTGCCTTGAAGTCTTCCACAAAAATCACCAGTTCGCGCTGTTGCTGAAGTAACAGGCGGCGAATCTCCTGGATGACTTCTTGCAAAGTCATACCACCCAAGGATTGGTGCAGATTGAATAGCTGGCGAATCGCTTGGTCGACAACCTTGCTCTCGTTGAGCAGGCGAGTAGCTGTACGCATGCCTTCACCTTCCCGAACTAACAATGTCCGAGTGTAATAAGCGTGCGTGGTCGAAGCGGCCTTGCTGATGTCTATGGCATCTGGCAGTTGGAAGTCGCCTGCATCAAAGTCCTTGACGTATGCCTCCTGCTCAGCCTGATTCTGACCAGCGATAGCTCGCTGCACGAACCTTGGAAATACTTTCTCGCGAAAATAATCGACAAGTACTGGATCACCCATGAACTTAGGTAAACTAGCAGCATGGCCCCATTGCTCTTTCAATGCCGAATCTCGAGGATTAGCCCTAACACGAGCCTCTAACCCTTTCGTTAATTCGCCCAAAGCGATCTCTAGCTCTCTTTGGAACCTGATAACTGCAGTTTCGATGTTGAGTTCTTCAGTGAACGCCTTAGAAAACTCTGCCTTGACTGGCGCGTACTCCTCCCCTGGCAGTTTTTCGAGGATCAGTTCCACAACTCTCCGGAGACTGGCGCTCTTTGGGATGCGGATGATCACATATCGGTCATCGTCATTCGTGCTCTGCAGACGAGCCGTTAATATACGCACCATGTGCGATTTGCCGACACCGGATGCCCCGGTGATGGGAACAACATGGACTCCGGAGGGTACATCCTTTGTGATCAGGTACTTGAATAGATCTTCTTCGCTAGCTTCGAACTTTACGCCCGAAGAAATCTGCTTATAACTTAGTGGCGAGGGTTTGTGGACAGCTAGCAAGACGGCATCGTGGGCGCCCTCAGCTTCGTGTTTGATGCAGTCATTAATTTCGTCAGCAGTAGGCCAATAACTCAGCAAACTCATGATGCGTCCCTCAACAAGCTGATATGGGTAAAGCTTTCCCATGTCCGCCCCCCCTGCCCGACGAGTGTTAGTCGTGACCCGGCATCAGCCAGAGTCACCAAGCCGATCATTCCCTGCTTCTGCAAACGCCGCAAAGCGAATGACAGCGCAGTCGACAAGTGTCCGGTAGCAGGTGCTGTCCAACTCTCAGGCCTCAGGACCTGTTCCACTTCAAGACGGTAGACGCCAGAATCCAACACCGGCAAACGTACGGCCAAGCGCGACACGAACTCGGCCGCAGGCACTGTTTCGCCTTTTCGAATAACCTCTTTTAATTCCGAGCGCACCGCTACTGTCGGGTCGAAGAAAAAGCTTGAGTCGTCCCCAGTGGCAAAGCCAAGGAATCTCGCCCAAGACCGGAGCCCAGCCCAACGTGTGTCGTTCAGAAAGATGAATCGTCCTGTTTGCACCTGGGTTGTAATCAAACTTTCGATTTCACCATGCGTGCTTGGTAGCGCGTAGATATCCTGAGTCAGGCACCAGGCCAAACCGCGACACAGGTCGGCCGTGCGCCCAACCTCCTCTTCCGAAATGCTGCCATTGGCGGGCCACAAGGGCATCCCGTACTCCAAGCGCAAGGCAAGGCCGCGGCAAATGGCGGGCAGGCGCTCCGTAAATGCGTCAACAGACTCCCCCCGTGTCAATTCAATATCCAAACGAACTTGGTCGCGGTCTTCGGCGAACAATCCGAGAGCGACCCAACGGAGCAGCGTTGCACGAGCCCGGGATGCCAGGTCCTTGCGTTTGTCGTTATCGGTTTCTTTGCCGCTTTCCTTATCGATGCCGGAATGCGGGACGCAGACATTAATCAGATCATCGCGAGAAATGGCTTTGTCTCGGGCGACCATTCTGGCCAGAGTCAGGAGTATCGGATGGAGACCATCGTTTTCACGGTTAAGAATGCTCATTGGGTTATCACTTGAATTAGTTTTTCCAGATGCAGCGCATTCGGGGTGACGTCGGCAAGACGGCGCAAGCTATTACCAGGATCCGGCATGCCGAGCGGTAGCAGCACAACATGGAAGGGCCGCTGCAACATCTGGGTATCCATGATGAGTTCAGGGGAGGAGTCCGGTTCCAGCACCGTCAAACGGGCCAGCGGGGAGTAAGGCTCCAGATCGGAGTCCAAAACCGAACGATGTAGCAGTACCCGGTCGCGCGCGAACTGATATAACCGGGTCCACTCGGGAAGGCACACCAGTGGCGATTCAGGGTGGGCTGCCAACTCACGTACGCCGCATGACTGCACCAGCCATCTAGCGAATTGCAGGATGGCTTGTCGGACGCCGTCCCTGGGTCGACTCTCGTCGTAGAAGACATAGGCAAAAGCGGGGTCCACCCAAGGAAAATTTTTCCGCCAGGCGTCGGCCGACGACGATAAGACACGACTCACCGGCACGACGACCGGTTCGGCATAGTGCCTACGATCCTCAGTATCGAAGCGATCCGCCGGACAGCCGCCGCAAACCTGTGTTACCTGAACCGGCCAGCGCAACGACCGAATACGGTACAACTGTGTAAGCGTGGCACCGACTTCTTGACCGATCTGCTGGTCCAGGCCGCTGGACCGGGGCAGCAGTTGCCGCATCATTTGCAAGTTCCGCTCAGCCGCCTCTAGCGTCTTGTTTCGCGAGGCTCTGATCGCGCCTTCCCAGACTTTGGAAATAAGATGGCCGTCGTTTCGGATTCGTACGCGCACGTTTGCCATTGCCGCTAGCATTGACGAAGCATCCTCGCCCGGCTCGGTATCCTGCTCGTCGCGATTGACCTCTAGTTCGAGAGTTATTAGGCCAGCACGCGCCATCAGGATGAGGGTTCGCATGTTCCAGTTAACGTTGTGTTCGCTTCCCCCCGGTAAACCTTCGCGCACGGCGTCGATATTGATGCCCCACAAGTCCTCTTCAGTAGTTGGTTGGCGTGACTGGTACATGGCCCTCCAGCGGCTGAAGCCAAGCTCATCGGAAATTATCTTGGGCTTTGCGAGTCGCTCCGGCAAAGCCCAGTCGGTATCGTCGAATACCAACAGGCTGACCGACGACTTGCCGTCACGGCCACCGCGCCCCACTTCTTGATAGAAGCGATCCAGAGTTTCCGGAATCGTCGCGTGGATCACCGTGCGCACATCAATCTTATCGAGACCAACGCCAAAAGCTGACGTGGCGACAATGCCATCGAGGCGATTGGCTGCCCACTCCAAAATGATTCGCTGCCGCTCGCGATCGGGCGTCCCACCGTCAAACGTGGCTAGGCGGCGCAGACCTCCGCGAGAACGCAACACTGTGTTCCAAGACGCGATTTCTTCTCGCTTAGTGACGTAAAGAATGAACGGTCGCGGCGCATGTCGCAGTGCCTCAAGTACGCGTTCTTGCTTTTCGTACGTCGATGCAGCCTTGTAGAACCAATATTGCGGCTCCGGGCGAAGATGCACCGCCGATACCATTTGTACGCGTTCGGGGGGGCCGAATAGGCTGGCCAATGTTTCTACCGTTTCATCCGTGAAGGTGGCACTCATTAGCAAGGTTCGAAAACCACGCGGCGCCAACCGAAGCAGGCTGTGGCGCAGACCTGCCAATGCCTGAAAGGAAGGACGGAACTCGTCTCCCCACTGGGTGACCAGGTGAGCTTCATCAATCACGAAGTACCGCAGCATGCCGTCGGTGGTGGCATCCGACACAACACGTAGTAGCGAAGTGGTGAGCGCTTCTGGTGAGGTGAACAGGATTCGCTGGGTGCCATTGCGCAGACGCTGCCGAATCTCGGCACGCTTTTCTTTCGATAAGCCGCCGTACCAAGCCAGCGGCCAGTCGGGGCGGGAAGGACCATTACTTCGAAACAGTTGCTGCATAGCGCGCTCCTGGTCGAGAGCAAGGGCGACCGTCGGCACGACGAAGATGGTCAGATGGCCATCCTCTTTATTTACTAAAGCGGGGGCCTGCCCGACCAAGCTTTTTCCAGAGCCCGTCGGTAAATTGACCATCAGGGTATCGCCTTCTGGGATCAGAAAGGCGGCACGCACCGCCTCGCGTTGACCCGGGGACGAATAGTTCGTAAAGCCGGTTCCATCATGAATGTAGGGATCCACCTCGCAATGCACCATCCGACGTACTTTCTTGTCGGAAAAGGTATCGGCAAACACGCCATGTTCTCCGCTACCAAGCCACTCTGGATGCCACTCTCGAGCTGTTAGCAGATATGCAGTGGGTCCCGCTTCCATCGCTTCCACCCCATGGGCAGTCCAACTTGCCCGATCGGGCCACCCCCGATCGGCAGGCACACGCAGCCTCATATTCTTGCCCGCGCCGTCGCTGGCGCGGAGCAAAACATGCCGCAACAAGGGTTGCAGGTCGGCATGCCATGTTATGTCGCTAGGCTGGGCTTGCGCTGCACTCAACAACTGGAAAATCCGCTCCAGCAAGCTGTCATCTGCCTTTTCCGACCAATCAGTGGCTACTGGCCAAATCCCGAGGACAGTCTGTAATTCATCGAAACCGAAACTCATGCGCCTTCCTGTATGAAGCGTTGGATAAGGGATACAGGTTCGCTAGAGAGGAAGACCACGCCGGCGACGTCGACCTTTATCGAAGGGGACAATATGCCCCGATGGAGAGCGCGGTTAAGCTCCTGTTCTAACATAAGCTGGTGTGCCTCGGCCTGCGCCTCCCGACCTTGTAAGGACTGGATACGGGTCTGCAACTGGGCGTAGCGTATCTCGTCTTCGGCCACCGCCCGATCCAGCGCGCGGTGCTGCCGCCCCTTCAATTCCGGCCTCGCAATCACAATAGCCAGCGCGCGGTCGCGCATCCGCTCACAGCGCTCCTCCCAGTTGGCAAAAGTATCCGGCGCCACCCTCCGAAAAGCACGTAAGTAAGGTGTCTCAAGATTCTTGTCGATGTATCCCTTACCACCCTTTTTTGCATACTTAGCAATCAAAAAACGCTCAATAAAATGTTGCGGCAGTTCATCTCCGTCCTCGTCCACCCAGACTTGCACCACCGCAGGGCTAAATAAGGAGTCTCCACGTCTTGCCAGTACAGCCTGTGCTGCTTCGCCCGATTGACCATGATCGGCAGTCAGAACCGCGATGGCATCATCCAAGCACGCCTCCACCACAAAGTCGAAGCGGAAACAAAGTCGGATTTCTGAAGGCGAAAAATGGTCGAACACTTGCCGCCACATCACATAACTACGGCCACGGTCGTCCAAATCCGAAAATGACATGACAGCCTCGATAAACGCTGTTCCATAACGCAATGGGCTCACTCTGCGCCTGACGGCAGTAGGACGGTGTACAGCATACGGATAGGATTTCGGTAGGGCAGCACGACTGCCTGGTGCTTCAAAATCAATAGCGCCCAAAAAATCGTTAATGAACCCAGACGAGGGAATGAGTGTCGGTGACTGATTGTTGCCATCCGGCGGGTAGTAGTGAAAGCGGAACGGATCGTCCACCGAATGGGTACCAGGAGTTCGCGGTTCATCTTCCTTGCGGAACAGAAGCGTATCTTCGATCCAATACATCATCGTGTCACGGATGGTCCTCCAATCCCCATCTACTTCGAACAAGTCGTCTAGATCCGCTTCAGGCAACGGCGACAGTTGGTCCAGCGCGTCTTGCTGATCAATCAGTTTGAGTTCGCGGGCCACTAAGCCGGAGGACCCAGCCAAACGATCACGCAACGCGTCAAGGGCTTCTACGCCGCCATGGATCAGTGCCCCCATCAAAACATCTAGTTCAGCCTCAACCAGGTACTGCAGGCTCGAGATGGACTGGTTAAAAACGCCCCATCCCTGGTCGAGAATGCCGAACCATGCGGCTTGGAGCGGCGCGTCTTCATCGAGCAATACGTATGACTGCACCGAAGTGCCGGCGCCATAGCGGTCAACACGCCCCATGCGCTGTTCGATACGATTTGGTTGTAGGGGGAGGTCAAAATGCACCACGACCTTATCCCCGCCCTGCAGGTTGATGCCCTCTTCTGCCTGGCGGTCGCAGACAATGACCCGAATCGCGGAATTGGTTAGAAATTCTCGCCAACAATGCTCATTAACCCCATCACTAACCTCGCCAACATCGTGTCGTATCAGACCGAGGTTGCTGCTCCTTAAGTGAGCAAAGACTTTGTCAGCGACACTCTCGCTGGCGCAGAAAACTACCGCCTTGGTCGACTCCGGCAACGTTCGCAACCCCACATACAACCGGTCGAGGCGGGTCTCCATCCACTCCTCGTCCTCAATCGCACGGATGACGGTCCTGAGAAGTACCTCCTCTCCGATAAAGGACTTAGACGCGTCGCTCTCAATAATGCGTTGGCGCTCCGTGCAAAGTTGGCGAAGGACACCTAGATCCTCCAAAAGAGCGCAAGTCACGGTCCAGTAGAACGCCACGAGCGCCTGCGCAACAGCGGCATCCGCTGAACCGATCGACAGCGAAGCACTAACGCGCCAGTCCTCTACAACTGATTCGAGACGCTTCATCGCTGAATCCTTAACCGTCCAGACTTGCGCTCCTTTGCGGTCGGGCGTTAAACCCTCTACTTGGCTACGGCGGTTGCGCAGGATGCGGCGATTGAGACGGTAAGTCTCGGAGATATGAGCTCGCAGGTGCCGCACAGCAATGCAAAATTCCGCGTCATCCTCGTCGGGCAACTCGAGCAACTTCTCCTTCAGCGCTCGAGTCAACTGCGCCAAACGCAGGTCGTTCGGAATACGCTCAGTCAAATCATCGAGCGCAGCATCCATGAAAAAGAAATTGCTCGGATCTAGGGCAGCGACCGTCTCAGCGAGCGCCTGTCGATTGACGATCTTGGCATGGAAGTTCTCTAGATCATCGAGTTGGTAAACCACCGGATCCAGCAGATGAAGCATGCGCAGAAAGCCTTCCTCGTTACGCAAAATCGGCGTCGCCGACAGCAGGAGCAAACGGTCAGTACTCTGCGCCACATCGCTAATTAGACGGTACAAGTCTTGCTTTGCATCGTCAGCGTGAGGGTCGGCCAAATGATGCGCTTCGTCGATGACAAGCAAAGATAGGTTGGACAGAACGTCGCGCAAACCCTCGTTATCTTCCTGGGGCAGCACGAATACCGATTCATCGATGAAATCGCGCAATCCAAAGCGAACGATTAACTCATCCCGCCATTGGGTCACCAAGGCATGCGGGACTAGCACGAGGACTCGATGCTTACGCAAATCATCGAGCACAACTTGGCGGATGATAACTCCCGCCTCGATCGTCTTACCGAGGCCAACCTCGTCCGCAAGCAGATAACGCTGGGAGTGATCGGTCAAAACGCGTCGCACTACATCAATCTGGTGAGATTCCAATTCGATAGCAGAGGACAGCAAGGCAGAAATGCCAAACGCAGCGCCTCGTTGATGAAGGTAATTCTGTAGGAAGCCAGACCGCGCATCAGCAAAGCGAGGCGTTTCGGTAACAAAGTTACCAAGGAAACTGACCGGGTCTTGGACCGGTCGCTTCCATCGAACAAAGACCTGTTCGTAGCCAAGATAAACGTCGACTTTGTCAGCCAAGCGGATCTCGACGCCTTCACCGTCGTCCTCGCGTACTCGCCCGATACGCCACTGACCATCTAGTTCGTCGTACGTAAAAACTCGGGTATTTCGTCCCAAGCGCTTTTGCTTGATTGAGGATAGAGGTACGTGAACCCGGTGTCGCATCGCGCTGGTCGGACAATCGAAATACTCAACGACACCTATCGAACCATCACGGCCAACGAGCTTACCCAAGCCATCACTTTCAGAATCTTTCACTAAACAGAACATGACACCTCTTGCCCGTGCAATAGGACACCACAAGAGAAATGTCTTCAGCACTTCCTTGGCTGCCTCCAACGTTCGCGTTGAATTACCTCAAAGAGGATACAACCGCCGCCCGTCAGAGTGAACGGATTTTTCAATGCATTAGTACCTGCTAACTGGGCCGTGCCACTTTCAGCCAAACACCATCATTGGGGAATCGGTCGGTGCTTTGACACCACCCAGCACCATCCCGCGACAATCGCTCGCGGGATGGGTTCTGGCCTGCGTGTTGAGTAACTCAACCATACCGAGCAATTTACGAATCGAGCAAAGCTCCATAAGGCCAGGGTCATCGTCATCGTCATCGTCATCGTCATCGTCATCGTCGCCCAGATGGTGAGCCATATGTAGCAACCTTAATCCGGCTTTCCGGCAGCTAAGCCAGCATTCCCGCAAATTGTCGAACAGTGTGGACCTCGCCATTCAGTTCGAGGAAAGGCCAATCGCCTCCCCGGCGGTACGCAGTGATCGGAGTACCAATGCTAACCCGCGAGACTCGATCATCGCGAACCTCAACCAGCAACTGGATCAGTTCTTCGGGGCCGACCGATCGCTGCAGGAAATCGCCGCCGGCGTCACCGGTGAGAAAGAAGGCCCAATCAGCAGCACGCGCAGCAACAAGTTGCGGGATGCTCGCAACAAGGAAGCCGAACCTTCGGGCGTTGGTCGACACCGGCCTCACCATCGTCGAAGCAGCGAAAGAAATGGGTATGGAAGACAAACGCGCCAGGCTGATCGCCCGCAAGAACAGCATCAAGTTCCCGGGCCCTACGTGAGACGTATCAACAACCGGGTGCGCCAGCGCTGACGATAGACATGGCTGGATCTACCGCCCCGCGGAATTGAAGAGGCAGGCCATGGCCGAGGAAGAGCAGGAGCCGACGGCGGAAGCCATCAAACAGCGCAAGAAGCGCGAAAAGGAAGCGGCCAAGAACGCCTCGCTGGGCATCGAGAAATTCAAGGTTGAGGTGGCCAGAGTGTCGAACCGGTTCCGGCACTCAGTTAGCCGGTAGTCCGCGCGAAGTCAGGGTGCGTTTCAGTTTATCGAGCGCGATTTGAAGTTTGGCTCGATCGTCCTTCATTTCCTCCATAAACCAAATCACTCCCGTGAGATACCCAATAATCAGATCCTCCGCACTGATGAAAACGGTATCGCTTGAGTTGTTTGCGGTGCAGCTTGCACCTCCAAACGTATAGAGAATTTTGCGAATCGAGACATCACTTTGATTGGCGGTGGATTCAGAAGTGCCTGTATGCAAAATGCCATTTCTCGCCTCCCACAACTCCTGCGCAGTGCAGGCCATGGGCATATGTGGAAGTACGAACTTATCTACCCAGGCTTTGAAGTCCGTACCAGATGAGCGCTCTTTTGAGATTGATAACCAAGCCATCTGGTCAATACCTGCATACGTCAGCATGACAGCTGGAACCAGGTGCCCCCCATCGCGAAGCGCGGTGACCGCATCGGTCATTTTCTTGGCAAAAGAGAAAATTTCCAACTCGCTCATTACCGCTCCCTGAACCGGCGGAATGCCGGGCCGAACACAAATACCCCACTTCAACGAATCACGCCAGCCGGCGAGGATCCCGCATGAATATCTACCGGCACACGTTTGTCGCGGTATGCCCGGCCGACGGCGAAACGATCATCTATCGCCTTGAAGTCCGGACGCCCACCATGATCGATGTCGAGCACATCAAGACCGCGACCGCGCTGATCAAAAAGGGGTGGCACGAGCAGATCGCCGACCGTCTGGCCGAATCCCTCGGCTGCGATCAGACCATCATCGCCACGCACCAAGGCGTAGAGGTTGAAACAGTGAGGCTGAGCGGATGAATCATTACCACGGCACGCCGGCCGGAGGTAGACGCGAGGATAGTGCCAAATTTCTAGCTGGCCGCCACGCCTTAGTGCCCTTCCCCCGCCAAGACGACATGGGCATCGTCGCAGATGTTTGTCAGCCCTTCGTATTCGACAACGGCGCGTTTTCAATCTGGACCAGGGGCGGAACGCTTGATGCCGACGGATACATCGGGTTGAGCAGTGGCACCGTCACCCTGGATTTGACTGGGCGCTGATCCCTGATGTGATTGACGGCGATGAAGCGGCGAATGATTCGCTTCTGGCTGAATGGCCGAGGGAGTAATTAGGTGTGCCGATTTGGCACCTACACGAATCGCTTGAACGTCTCCAGCGAATGGCCAACGGTTGCGTTCGGCAGTTCTGGACAGTGTCGTTCGCCCGGCACGGCTGCCTGGTGGAAGCGGATGGGTACGGCGATGGATGCAATAGTGACGATCAAGGCCGGCCATATTGCAAGCTTCACGGCCTCAGAATGCTCGACCCTGCCATATTCCAGCACCTGCCATTTGCCTCGGCAGATTCTACTAATGCAACTGTTAATGGTGAAAGTGTAAGCAGGTTTGGAATGTATGTTCCACCAACCGCCGGACAACGAGCATACGTGATTGCAGAAGGGATTGAGGCAATTAATTCTGCGACCATTTGGAAAGGAACTGCCCAGATGGACATATTCACCGAGCCATTCGAGTTCACCTCGTGATCAAAGGCCTGTACGACTGACAGGGCCTCTCCGAATGTTAACGGCCTGAGCAAGGTCAATGATTTTTCGTTTACGATCCTCGTATACCTCTTCAAGCAGTAGTTCTAGAATTTCGAAGGCGTGGAGGGCATCCGCTGCTTGGAAATCGCGCACAGCATGGCTTCCGCTGTTGCCTAGCCACCTGATCGCATTTAAAAGGATCACGACGCCTTCGTTCCCGGGAGCTATAGCGTCGATCCTTTCTTTAAGGGGGTAGAACTTTTCACCAGATTTTAATGGCGGCACGCCAAGGGACGTCACGACGTGCTCTACGGCACATCGCATGCTATTACAACTTGACCCAGGATCTGAAAAGTAAAGTTTGAAAGCAGTGAGAAGGTGCTGCCGAACCTCTTTTGGGGTAGCAGTTGGAATATCTATAAATTGGAGATTTGGGCAAAAGAACTCTGGTTTATAAAATCCTTGGTAACTTGTGTACACGTCATCCTCGTGACTACCTTGTTCATAGTGCAGATCGATATATCCGGTACCAACAACAAAAACTTTTTCACTACAAGCCATGCAAGATAACGCACAAGAGAATGTCAGTTGAGAAAATTCGTAATCCCACCACTCTTCCATCGAGTGCTTTTTGGTTTCACCAATTTCATTTGATTCTAACTCCCCATCCATAACCAATACGCCTGACCGGCATGTAGGACATTGATACTTTGGGAATTCGCCGACAACGAAAGCGCCCGTTAAATTTTTCTTATCCAGCATTTACTTGCCCTTTTAGTCCATTGATGATTGATGCTAAGCCGATACTATCTTTTTGGAAAACCTATGCCTACAGAAAATCTGATGAACCGAATTTGCCTAGCTAGCCCCATGACTGGCCCGCGCGACTTTAACTATTCAGCCTCCGACGCTGAGACTACCCGCTTGCATAGGTTGGGCTTCCACGTGGTAAACCCCGCCGAGTTCCTGGAACGACTGCATGCGCCGCGACATCGCCATGCGCCATTACCCTTGACCATTCATAGGCTCAGGCAGTAACGGTAAAGCGGCGATGCACGAGGGGTTCCAGCTCATCGGTTGCGAGATTGACGAGCAATATGCGGTGATCGCCAAAGCACGGATTGAGTATGAAGATGCCTGGGTGCGAAAGCAGAAGATCGAGACTGACCAGTCTCGATCTTTTTCGGCACTGCCTGACCTACCCTCACCTATTGCGCGGAGGGTGATCAGCAATTCCCAGGTGGGATGCTGTTTTTTATTGAAGTTCTTCAGCCACTCCCTCTTTTTCTCAGTGGAGTGCCCAGACGTTTCGTTTTATGAGACTTCCTTCTCTTCTTCAGCCATTTCGCTGCCTTCTCGGTTTTGGTATTTCGGCACTTGTGATCTAGAATCGTAAATCATCTTTAACATCAATAGTTGACATCCGACTTAAGTTCCTCCCACGTCGGTGACAGAATCTTGTTTGCAACGACCCCGATTACTGAAGCAGTATTCTGAGCTTGCGAAACCACAACCTCGACGCCATTAGTGCTTTTTAGTTTGACTCGACGGGCGTTTCCATCCTTATCCTGTTTATGCCCAGTTATTTTAACCCAGTGAGCACGATATCGTAGCCAATCTATTTCCGAGACTCTGGACCTTAACTCAGTAGCAGTAATCACCGGGTTACGATCCCAATTTTGCTTTAAATATTTAACTTGTGCATTATAAGCTTCTTCTACTGTCAACCCGGCATCTTTGGAGCCGATCGCCCCCAGTAGCGGACCGATTTCGTCAATGCGAGTTCTGTGATAAGCGATCGCTAACGCTTTAAGCGCGAAAGGCCAACCATGAACATAGATTTTTCTGAACGGATCCTTTGTTGCTGGCACCTGCTCTTCCCAGTAATCCCCGAAGCTATGTTCAAGCATTTCTATAAAATCTCGAGCAAATGGCAAGAATCGATTAACATGGAAGTGCTTGAAATGCTCCGTTTTCAATTTACCTTCGGATACAACGTTTAAAAGCATTTGCTCCATAGTGCTTAAATCAACTAGATACTTAGTAGACTTCTCACTTGTGCTAGTATCTCTACCGGTGCCTAAACGGGACTCGAAGATAGTTCCGGCTAGAGCATTAACTCTCAACTCACTGAGTGCCGAGGACGTGTCTAAACTTATCACAAGGTTTTTATTCTTTTTTGATCCTCGGCCATTTCGATCAGCAAAACTCTGACCGGCTTTTCTCTCATCCATATTGAGTTCAATCTCAAGAGTCACTACCAAATTCTCCAGAGCTCTTGACTCAACGGCGTCTTTGGAATTAGCCACAGAGAATAAGGCGGCGGTCTGAGTTTGGCCGTCTGACTGCATCAAAGGCGATTTAGGCAAATAGATAATGCCGTAAAGGCAGTTGGGATTAGACTCATCCAAGGCAACAAAAATGGTTTGATCAAATACTTGGGACGACTGCCACCCCGAAATAGTGGGCAGATATAGAGGCCGGTCACCTCGAATGCCTTCTAAAATGTAGTCACGAAAATCTATTTTATTTTGAGCTTTCTGACCTTTAAAGTCACTTTGAGTACGCTCATGCATTTCCCTCATCTTAAGCGCATCATAGTTATCCGGAGGCGGATTAGATGGATCGTATCTGACCATATCCACAAAAACACTTAACGTAGGATGAACTGTGACAAGAATTCTCCAAGGGGCATCTGCCGAGATAACACCCTTACGACTTAGTGTACCGTGTATCTTAATATAGCTCGCCGTAGGACTTTGAAATTCATACCCGCTTTTTTCGAAAGTAGCGAGATCAGCAGGATTAGTTTGAGCTCTTACGATCCGTAGCCCCTGATAGCTATCATCTTTCTGTATAGATTTATTTAAAACTACTTTTTGAGCCAAATTAGGTATTATCATTAATCCCTTCCTTAAAGTGATGGCGCATATGGTATGCGAGGAAGCGAGGCGGCCGAATATTCATTTATATAGCCAGATCGCCTCAGCCAACCGGGAATAACCACTAACTCAAGATTTAAATTCATAACCTCATTGGCAATTATTATTTCCGGGGTGAAACTGAAAGCAGCAATCACTCCTCGTATAGGACGGAATGACTCTGCTTGTCGAGCCAACGCGACGTATTGAAGTATCTGCCCTAACGCCTTGTAGTCTGCGTTGATTTTAAACTCCCACTCCCTTATTAGGTCTGACTTATCAACCGTACGCATGTCAGCCCGAAGCAAAGTTCCTTTGTAGCGCTGCTCAGTACGCGCCAATAACTCTCCAGCACGATGGTTTTGCAAGCCACGCGCAAACTCATCTCGGACACGGCATTCATGCTCATATATTTTCATGGGGTCTGTAATGACATACATTTTACTACGCGCCCTCCATAGCAATCGAAAAGTTTCAGAAAACCATTTTAGTTCAATTACAACAACCAAGACGGTGTTATACCATTAAATCCATTAAGCGCGGAATCGGCTTCAACACCGCCTTGTCCATACCTCACGTCAAAATCAATTTCAGTCGCTGTTGCCGCGAGGACAAGTCATGCCTGAAGAAACTGTTTTGATCCAGCCTTCACCTGTTGTCCGCGATGAGAACGGCATGTTTTTGGCTAGACGTGCCATCGGTTGACGAAGGTGATGAAGAAAAGAGCAAGCAGTGGGTCGCCGAGCAAGGTCTGACTTTCCTGCGGGTCAGACTCGAAAACGCCGAAGAGGCCATTGCGGATCGATACTTCGAGTCAGGCGACCCCGATTGCAGTTTCTGGGAGCCTGATCGACCAGGCGGCGAGGACTGGTTTGGCTTTTCCATCAATGACACCGATGACGGCCCTGTCTGCTGATGGGTGCGGCGAGTGTCGTCATGATCACCCCAGTCTGGTTCGCCTACGTGTACTGCTAAAGAGGCCGCGCCGGTAAGGGTTCACCCCACCAGACACCTCAAGAGGTGAGTTGTGTGTATTACGACTGGCGAGGTAATTCAATAAACCTTAGTTCAGTTACTTAACTTGCCTGACACCCCTCATCTGATTTCCACAACTCACCTACCAACCGACTGGTGAACGGCGGGCGAGGAATCGCTATGCCCCAAGTAAACTGACTCGCCGATGATCCAAAGGCCAAATACGACTTCCGATGGGATCCAGCCACTTACAAGGAGGCCGAGAAACTAACCGGCTTTCGGCTGGAACGACGCACCAATTACCTGATCATGCGGAATGGCCAAGACAAGCAGATCCAGACATGCACGCTCGAGTGCAGCGGATGATCGTGTGATTGCGGCGCTGAATACGGTTGCTCGTATGAACCAAACGGCTGCTCAGAATGCGGCCACACCGGCAAGAGGCGAATGACCTTTGGTTTTCCCGCCAGACCCCATTTGGAGCGGGAAACGAGACTCGGCCTGGCGCTCCCCCACATATACATATTTGCATCGAGACAAACGTTCCAATTTTTTCGTGGGGGTAAATGTGGGGGTATTTTTCAGGCATGAAAAAACCCAACCTTTTCAGATTGGGCTAAGTCATTGAAAAATATGGTCGGGACGGAGTGATTCGAACACTCGACCCCTAGCACCCCATGCTAGTGCGCTACCGGACTGCGCTACGCCCCGACTAGGCGTGTTACTGGGTTCGCTTCGCAACGAAGCGATCAGGAATATACCGCAAGCTTTTGAAATGTGGAAGTATTTTAAAAGCCGGAATTACTTCTTCAAAACCACCAGCACATCTTCGAGTTCGGAGATCATCTGGCGGATCATTTGCTTGTATTGGGTGGTGTCGTCTTTGGCTTCATCACCGGACATACGCTGGCGCGCGCCGCTGATGGTGAACCCCTGGTCGTACAGCAACGCACGGATCTGTCGGATCATCAGCACATCCTGGCGCTGATAATACCGACGGTTCCCGGTGCGTTTGACGGGGTTGAGTTGAGGAAACTCCTGCTCCCAATAGCGCAGCACGTGCGGCTTTACCGCACAGAGCTCGCTGACTTCACCAATGGTGAAGTAGCGTTTGCCTGGGATGACGGGCAGTTCGTCGTTATGACTTGGTTCCAGCATAAGCCTCAACTCGGGCCTTCAACTTCTGCCCTGGACGAAAGGTGACCACACGGCGAGCCGTGATCGGGATTTCTTCTCCCGTTTTTGGATTGCGGCCAGGCCGCTGGCGTTTGTCCCGCAGGTCAAAATTGCCGAAACCGGACAATTTGACCTGTTCGTTGTCTTCAAGTGCGTGCCTGATTTCTTCAAAGAACAGCTCGACCAATTCCTTGGCCTCGCGCTTGTTCAGGCCCAGCTCTTCATACAGACGTTCCGCCATCTCAGCTTTCGTCAAAGCCCCCATACGTCACTTCCTTAACGTGGCGTTCAACCTTTGTTCGAGCGAGGTGAGGATATTTTGCGTCGTCGTATTCACCTCATCGTCATTAAGAGTGCGCGATGGATGCTGCCAGGTCAAGCCAACTGCAAGGCTTTTTCTATGCGGATCAATGCCTTTACCCTGATAGACGTCAAATAGCCTGAGGTCTGTCAGCCATTCCCCTGCATTTTCACGGATTACGTCCAGAACAGCACTGGCCGCAACACCTTGATCGGCAATCAGCGCCAGATCACGTCGTACTTCAGGGAAACGCGACAACTCGCTGAATTTAGGCATTTTGCCCGAGGTCACTTCAGCCAAGACTAGCTCAAAAACGAAGACTGGACGGTCCAGCCCCAAGGTTTTCGACAGTTCCGGGTGAATCGCGCCAACGAAGCCCACCAGGCGACCTTCACGTTCGATACGGGCGGTCTGGCCCGGGTGCAACGCCGGGTGTTTGCCAGGGGTGAAAGTGAAGGCATCCAGCGCACCGGCAAAGCCCAGCACCGCTTCCACATCAGCCTTGACGTCGAAGAAGTCGACGGTGTCACGACCTTGTGCCCAGCCTTCCGGCAGACGGCTGCCGCAAACCACGCCAGCCAGCATCGGCTCTTGTTTCAGGCCATCCAACTGACCGACAAAACGCAGCCCGCTTTCGAACATGCGCACGCGGTCTTGCTGACGGTTCAGGTTGTGGGACAGCGCCTTCACCAGACCCGGCCACAGCGACGAGCGCATGGCGGCCATGTCGTTGGAGATCGGGTTAGCCAGCAACAGCGGCTCGACACCCGGGTTGAACAGTTCGAATTGCTTTGGATCGATGAAGCTGTAGGTCACCGCTTCCTGATAACCACGGGCAACCAGCAGGCGACGCAGTTCCGGCAGGTGTGCACGGGCTTCGGCTTTCGGCTGCGGCGCCAGGCGCGCTTGCGGGTAACGAACCGGCAGGCGGTTGTAGCCGTACAGGCGGGCCAGTTCTTCGATCAGGTCGACTTCCAGGCTGATATCGAAGCGATGGCTTGGCACTTCTACGTGCCACTGCCCTGCTTCACCGGCCGAGATGCCGAGGCCGAGTGCCGACAGCAGGCGCTCGATTTCAACCGGCTCGATCACCAGGCCGAGCATTTGCTCAACGGCCTTGGCGCGCAGGATGATCGGTGCAACCGACGGCAGGTGCTGTTCGCTGACGGTTTCGATGATCGGGCCGGCTTCGCCGCCAGTGATTTCCAGCAGCAGGCCAGTGGCGCGCTCCATGGCTTCACGGGCCAGCTGCCAGTCCACGCCACGCTCGTAGCGGTGCGAGGCGTCGGTGTGCAGGCCGTAGGAACGGGCCTTGCCAGCGATGGCGATCTGATCGAAGAAAGCGCTTTCGAGAAAGATGTCGCGAGTGGTTGCGGACACGCCACTGTGCTCACCCCCCATCACGCCGGCAATCGCCAGGGCGCGGGAATGGTCAGCGATCACCAGGGTGTCGGCACGCAGGCTGACTTCCTGGCCGTCGAGCAGTACCAGCTTCTCGCCTTCCTCGGCCATGCGCACGCGGATGCCGCCGTTGATTTCGGCGAGATCGAAGGCGTGCAGCGGTTGGCCCAGTTCCAGCATCACGTAGTTGGTGATGTCGACGGCAGCGTCGATGCTGCGCACTTCGGAACGGCGCAGGCGCTCAACCATCCACAGCGGGGTTGGCTTGGACAGGTCGACGTTACGGATCACGCGACCCAGGTAACGTGGGCAGGCGTTGGGGGCCAGCACTTCGATCGAACGCACTTCGTCGTGCACGGCAGGTACCGCTGCAACCACCGGGCGGGTCACGGTCGCGGCGTACAGTGCGCCGACTTCACGCGCCAGGCCCGCCAGCGACAGGCAGTCGCCGCGGTTCGGGGTCAGGTCGACCTCGATGCTGGCGTCTTCCAGTTCCAGGTAGACACGGATGTCCTGGCCCACTGGCGCATCGGCCGGCAGTTCCATCAGGCCATCGTTGCCTTCACCGACCTGCAGCTCCGCCTGGGAGCACAGCATGCCGTTGGACTCAACGCCACGCAGCTTGGCCTTCTTGATCTTGAAGTCGCCTGGCAGCTCGGCACCGATCATGGCGAACGGGATTTTCAGGCCCGGGCGCACGTTTGGCGCTCCGCACACGACCTGGAAGGTTTCCGCGCCGTTGCTGACCTGGCACACACGCAACTTGTCAGCGTCCGGGTGTTGCTCGGTGCTCAGCACCTCGCCCACTACCACGCCACTGAAAACACCGGCGGCCGGCGTAACGCTATCGACCTCAAGGCCGGCCATCGACAGACGAGCAACCAGCTCGTCGCGACTTACCTGCGGGCTTACCCAGCCACGCAGCCATTGTTCACTGAATTTCATCCTGCTCTCCTAAAGATCCGTTACGACTAGCGAAATTGCGCGAGGAACCGCAAGTCGTTGTCGAAGAACAGACGCAAGTCGTTCACGCCGTAACGCAGCATGGCCAGACGCTCAACGCCCATGCCGAAGGCAAAGCCCGAGAATTCTTCCGGGTCGATCCCGGACATGCGCAGCACGTTGGGGTGAACCATGCCGCAACCCATCACTTCCAGCCAGCCGGTCTGTTTGCAGACGCGGCAGCCTTTACCGCTGCACATCACGCATTCCATATCGACTTCAGCGGATGGCTCGGTGAACGGGAAGAATGAAGGACGGAAACGTACCGCCAGCTCCTTCTCGAAGAACACCCGCAGGAATTCTTCGATGGTGCCTTTGAGGTCGGCGAAGTTGATGTCGCGATCAACCAGCAGGCCTTCGACCTGGTGGAACATCGGCGAGTGGGTGATATCGGAGTCGCTGCGATACACACGGCCTGGGCAGACGATGCGGATCGGCGGCTTCTGCGATTCCATGGTGCGGACCTGTACCGGCGAGGTATGGGTGCGCAGCAGCATGTTCGCGTTGAAATAGAAGGTGTCATGCATCGACCGGGCCGGGTGGTGGCCTGGGATGTTGAGCGCCTCGAAGTTGTGATAGTCGTCTTCGACCTCAGGGCCTTCGGCAATGCCGTAGCCGATGTGGGTGAAGAACTGCTCGATACGTTCCAGAGTCCGGGTAATCGGATGCAGGCCGCCCGAGGTCTGGCCACGGCCAGGCAGGGTCACGTCAATGGATTCGGCGGCGAGCTTGGCCGCAAGATCAGCCTCCTCGAGCGACGCCTTGCGCGCATTGAGAACCTCTGTAACACGCTCCTTGGCCACGTTGATCAGCGCACCGACTTGCGGACGCTCTTCAGCCGGCAAATTCCCCAGGGTCTTCATCACCTGAGTCAATTCACCCTTTTTGCCAAGGTAGTGAACCCGGATTTGCTCCAGGGCATTGATATCTTCTGCGCTTTGCACAGCCTCTAGTGCTTGAGAGACCAGCGCATCCAGGTTTTCCATGTACAGACTCCAGATACAAAATAGGGGAAGAGCTTGAAGGCTCTTCCCCTATTTAAGACGTTTAACACCGTGGGCCGCGGAAGCGACCCAGGGTGACTGTCGGGGGTACTTAAGCCAAGGTGGCTTTAGCTTTCTCGACAATCGCAGCAAACGCCGCTTTTTCGTTCACTGCCAGATCAGCCAGAACCTTACGGTCGATCTCGATGGACGCTTTTTTCAGGCCAGCGATGAAACGGCTGTAGGACAGACCGTTAACACGTGCACCAGCGTTGATACGAGCGATCCACAGAGCGCGGAACTGACGTTTTTTCTGACGACGGTCACGGTAGGCGTATTGGCCAGCCTTGATAACCGCTTGCTTGGCAACACGGAATACGCGTGAACGCGCGCCGTAGTAGCCTTTAGCAAGTTTCAGAATTTTCTTGTGGCGCTTACGCGCCATGACGCCACGCTTTACACGAGCCATGAGTTACTTCCTCTATTCTTGACTAAAATTAACGAAGGCGCAGCATGCGCTCGACTTTTGCCACGTCAGACGGATGCAGCAAGCTGCTACCGCGCAGTTGACGCTTACGCTTGGTCGACATTTTAGTCAGGATGTGGCTCTTGAAAGCGTGCTTGTGCTTGATACCGTTAGCAGTTTTCAGAAACCGCTTAGCAGCACCACTTTTAGTTTTCATCTTTGGCATGTTCGGTACTCCGCATTCAGTTGATAAACATAATCAGAAGGCCTGCCGTGCCCTATTGATTACTTCTTCTTTTTCGGGGCGATGACCATAATAAGCTGGCGTCCTTCCATCTTAGGATGCTGTTCGACCGAACCGTACTCGAGCAGGTCAGCTTCAACCCGCTTGAGGAGTTCCATCCCCAGCTCCTGGTGGGCCATCTCACGGCCGCGGAATCGCAAGGATACCTTGGCCCTGTCCCCATCACTCAGGAAACGTACCAGGTTGCGCAGTTTTACCTGGTAATCCCCTTCCTCCGTCCCTGGACGAAACTTGATTTCTTTTACTTGAATCTGCTTCTGGTTCTTCTTCGCCGCGGCAATCTGCTTCTTCTTCTCGAAGATCGACTTGCCGTAGTCCATCACCCGGCAAACGGGTGGGATTGCGTCGGCGGAGATTTCCACCAGGTCCAATTTGGACTCTTCAGCAATACGAAGCGCTTCATCAATCGAGACGATGCCAATCTGCTCGCCGTCAGCGCCAATTAACCGAACCTCGCGTGCCGAGATATTCTCGTTGATCGGGGCTTTCGGTGCAGCTCGTTTATCTTGTCTCATTTCACGCTTAATAATAATTACTCCGAATCTGGGCGACCACGCCGGGAAACCGCTTGCGCGAGGAACTCAGCGAACTGGGCGACGGGCATCGAGCCCAGGTCAGCACCTTCACGAGTACGCACAGCGACAGTCTGCATCTCGACTTCCCGATCTCCGATAACCAAAAGATAGGGAACCTTGAGCAAAGTATGCTCGCGGATTTTAAAGCCGATCTTTTCATTTCTCAAGTCGGACTTGGCACGAAATCCGCTTTCATTGAGAGTTTTTTCAACTTCAGCGGCAAAATCTGCCTGTTTATCAGTGATATTCATGATCACTGCCTGGGTCGGAGCCAGCCACGCAGGGAATGCACCCTCGTAGTGCTCGATCAGGATCCCGACGAACCGTTCGAACGAGCCGAGGATCGCCCGGTGCAGCATAACCGGGTGTTTACGGCTGTTGTCTTCGGAGACGTATTCGGCTCCCAGACGGATCGGCAGGTTAAAATCGAGCTGCAGGGTACCACACTGCCAGACGCGACCAAGGCAATCTTTCAGCGAGAACTCGATCTTCGGACCGTAGAACGCGCCCTCGCCCGGCTGCAAGTCGTACGCAAGCCCCGCACTGTCCAGCGCTGCGGCCAGTGCAGCTTCGGCTCGGTCCCACAGCTCGTCGGAACCGACGCGTTTTTCCGGACGAGTGGACAGCTTCATCTCGACTTCGGTGAAACCGAAATCGCGGTACACGTCCATGGTCAGCTTGATGAACGCAGCGGATTCGGCCTGCATCTGCTCTTCGGTGCAGAAGATGTGGGCGTCATCCTGAGTGAAGCCGCGCACGCGCATGATGCCGTGCAGTGCACCCGATGGCTCGTTACGGTGGCAGGCACCGAACTCGGCCAGGCGCATCGGCAACTCGCGGTAGCTCTTCAGGCCCTGGTTGAACACCTGTACGTGGCACGGGCAGTTCATCGGCTTGATGGCGTAGTCGCGGTTTTCCGACTGGGTGGTGAACATGTTGTCGGCGTAGTTGGCCCAGTGCCCGGATTTCTCCCACAGGCTGCGGTCAACGACTTGCGGCGTCTTGATCTCCAGGTAGCCGTTGTCGCGCTGAACCTTGCGCATGTACTGCTCGAGCACCTGGTACAGGGTCCAGCCGTTCGGGTGCCAGAACACCATGCCCGGCGCTTCTTCCTGGAGGTGGAACAGGTTCAGGCGCTTGCCGATCTTGCGATGGTCGCGTTTTTCGGCTTCTTCGATGCGCTGGATGTAGGCCGCCAGCTGCTTCTTGTCAGCCCAGGCAGTGCCGTAGATCCGCTGCAGTTGTTCGTTCTTCGCGTCACCGCGCCAGTAGGCACCGGACAGCTTGGTCAGCTTGAACGACTTGAGGAAGCGTGTGTTCGGCACATGCGGGCCACGGCACATGTCGACATATTCTTCGTGGTAATACAGGCCCATGGCCTGCTCGTCCGGCATGTCTTCCACCAGGCGCAGCTTGTAGTCTTCGCCGCGGGCAGTGAACACGTCGATCACTTCGGCACGCGGAGTGACTTTCTTGATGACGTCGTAATCTTTTTCGATCAGCGCGTGCATGCGCTGCTCGATAGCCGCCAGGTCGTCCGGGGTGAAAGGACGCTCGTAGGCGATGTCGTAATAGAAGCCTTCGTCGATGACCGGGCCGATGACCATCTTCGCGGTTGGGTACAGCTGCTTGACCGCATGGCCAATCAGGTGCGCGCAAGAGTGGCGAATGATCTCCAGCCCCTCTTGATCCTTGGGCGTGATGATTTGCAGGCTGGCATCGCCGGTGATCAGGTCGCTGGCGTCGACCAGCTTGCCGTCGACCTTGCCGGCCACGGTGGCCTTGGCCAGGCCGGCACCAATGGATGCGGCGACCTCGGCTACGGAAACCGAATGATCGAATGAACGTTGACTGCCGTCGGGAAGAGTAATAGTTGGCATGGCGCCTCCTCTCCTAGTGGTGACCCCTACCAAAGGTCACGTGGGTTGGGATGAGCCAGTACAAGATCCAATACCAGGCCGTTCAGTGATGAACGCCTGCCTTACAGCGGCAGGAGCCTTTCGGCCAACCGATAATCGAACCAGAGTGACTGGAGTTAAACAAAAGACCTTGGCAAGGCGGCATAGGGCGCGCCGGAAAATAGCCAAGCGAAAGATGCTAGCACAGATGAACGGTCATGGCGCCGAAGCCGCTTCACGAAACGAAAATTCCCGGCTTTTAAGGGCAAAAGTGAACTTGAACTGTACGGCAGCCCTCAAACACACCGAGAATCGCCGTTCGTCCACGACTCCAGGAGCATTTGATTATGCGTTTTACCTCGACTTTCGCCCTTGCTGCATCCCTGACCCTCATGTCCCTGGGTGCGCACGCCGCAGCCCCGTCGAACTGGCCTGCCGGTGCGCGGGACAGCTTCATCAAGGATTGCAGCGCAGCCGCCCAGCAAAGTGTTGATGCCAAAACCGCCAAAGACCACTGTGAATGTGGCGCGGACAAAATCAATGCCGAATTGAGCAGTGCCGAAATCAAGGAACTCATGACCAACCAGAACGCAGATCCTGCGCTCAAGACCAAAGCTGTGACGGCTATTTCGTCCTGCAAAGTCGTGAAGAAAAAGTAATTTTTACACCCTGCCAGACCGGCTGAAGGACCAGAAATCGCCATGAAAACTGCCATTTCTCACAAATTACGCAGCTTTTACGGCTTTTTTTAACAGCTGATATTTCGCCTGAAAGCCCCGTAGATCGGGGCTTTCAGCCAACCAAGGCATGAAACACAACGCGATTGATTAGCAAACAATGCCTTGGGGGGGCTCCCAAGCCGAACATTTCGACTATGATAGCTCGGTGTGCCCAGTTGGCCTGAGCAGCACAGCACTACTGAAAATATATGTTTCTTGGAGATACACCATGTCTAATCGCCAAACCGGCACCGTTAAATGGTTCAACGATGAAAAAGGCTTCGGCTTCATCACTCCTCAAGGTGGCGGTGACGACCTGTTCGTACACTTCAAAGCTATCGAAAGCGACGGTTTCAAAAGCCTGAAAGAAGGCCAAACCGTTTCCTTCGTGGCTGAGAAAGGCCAAAAGGGTATGCAAGCTGCACAGGTTCGCCCAGAGTAATTCTGCGCCGAACTAAAAAAACCCCGTCCATGTGACGGGGTTTTTTATGGCCTGGAGAAAAGCGCTGGAGCAATCAGCCGCAATTGACCCGATTGATCACAAGGTTGTCATCGGCATTGAGGTTCAGGCGATCGGAGCGGTATTCCAGCGTGACCATGTCATCTGGCTTGAGAATGCGTGCGTTCTGCGCTCCGGCGCGGCTACGGGCCTGTTCCAGCAATTGTGGCGAAGCTTTCTGGCCGATTGCGAACTCGGCAGCCTTCGCCTCACAGCGGCTATGACCAGCATCGGTCACGGCAGTGTCTTTGGCTGGCTCAGAGGTACCCGGGGTGCTGCAGCCCGACAAGGCGAGCGCAGCCAACAAAGTACCGAATGATGCGAGCTTCCAAGGCATGAAGCCTCCTTTGAGAAAAAATGGACAGAGATCGTGCGACCGTGGTTTGGCCGATTGGTTTCAGAATTGTCACAATTGGCTGTGGGCCAGTCTGCCTGAGTCGACACCGGGCGCTGGCGAATCAATCGTCACCAGATATGAACGCACTCAGTAGATGTCGATGTAATCAAACGGCGGGGTTGGCCAGTTCTGCTTGAGCGCGTTGAAAATCTGCATCACCCACACCTCGTCGCTGGCTGCGACGTTGCCGACATAACCCGAACCCGCCGCCCAGGTCTCCAGGCGGAACAGAAGGCCGTCGATATCGACGCCACCCACCACGCCCGAAGAAATGTAGGCAATGCCGGCCTTGGTAACGCGCAATTGGGTGTGAACGTTGTCACTGGCGGACGCAAGCAGCTGCCGCACAGCGTCCAGCGTCAGGTTCTCGGTGTTGTTCAAGTCGATCTGCACGCGGTTTGTCCTGGCAATTAAACAGGCGGACAGTGTCGCACAGCCCTCCCCTCATGCCTAAGTAGCAGTGCCAAACACGGCGCAAAATGGTTAACTCCCTACGCAGAACGCACTAACCGCCTTTCAGCCTCGCGAGACACCCATGACCATCGTCACGATCCACGCCGACATCAAAGCCAAGTGGCCCCACGGGCAAAGCTCCTACAGCCCGGGCAGCCCGGAGGAGTTGGCAATCATCGGTATCGACCTGCTGGTCAAGGAACTGGGCACACAGGCCGCGCAGGCATTCATCGGCCAGGTATTCGAGAAATACCCGGCCGATCACATGGGGGCGCCAGACCCCGAGCGCGAATAAGACCCGGCCGACGAACGTCGACCGGCAGGCTGTTTACTTCAGGCGACCAAGGCGTTCGGTCAGCAGATCGAAGAAGCCCTGGGCATCGCCATTTTCAACCCAGAACGCGTTCTTCGGTTGTTTCAGGCCATCGTACCAGTCGACGATGGTCTGGCCGAAGGTCGGGCCTTCACGGCTGTCCACCACCACGTTGACCTCACGGCCGCTGAACAGCGCAGGCTTGAGCAGGTAGGCAATGACGGTAGCGTCATGCACCGGGCCGCCCGGGATGCCGTAGTGCTCCATGTCGCCCTTGACGTATTCATTGAGAATATCGCCCACCACCTTGCTCGCGTTGTTGTTCAGCGCAGCGATTTGCTTCAGGCGTGCGTCGCTGGTCAGGACCTTGTGGGTCACGTCCAACGGCAGGTAGGTCAGCTTGACGCCGCTCTTGAGCACGATCTCGGCCGCGATCGGGTCGGCGAACAGGTTGAACTCGGCCACCGGCGTGATATTGCCGCCGTTGAAGTGCGCGCCGCCCATCACCACCACTTCCTTGATGCCTTGAGTGATCTCCGGCGCCTGGGTCAATGCCAGCGCCAGGTTGGTCTGCGGACCGAGCATGGCGATGGTGATGCTGTGGGGCTTGGCGGTGCTGAGGGTCTTGATCAGGTAATCAACGGCATTGCCTTCGGCCAGGCCTTTTTTCGGCTCATGCACGGTGACGCCGGAGATACCTTCCTTGCCATGGATGTTTTCAGCGTAGATCGGCGTGCGCAGCATCGGTTTCGGTGCACCGGCATATACCGGGATGTCCTCGCGCCCTGCCCATTCGCGGGCCAGGCGTGCGTTGCGGGAGGTCTTGTCGAGGCGCACGTTACCGGCAACGGTGGTCAGCGCGCGGATCTGCAGTTCATCGGGCGAAGCCATGGCGAACAGCAAGGCAACCACGTCGTCGGCACCGGGATCGGTGTCGATGATCAGGTCGATTTTTTCCGCCGCGTGGGCGCTTGCAGCAGTTAGCACGGACAAAAGCAGCACACTCCGGAACAGGTGTCGCAGGGTTTGGGTACCACGTTGCATGACGCACTCCTTGTCGTTGGGGAATTCTAGAACGTTACGCCGGAAACCAGCGCGATATTGCAGTAGGGCTGGCACTCGCCGGTGCGCACCACCGCCCTCGCCTTGCGGCTGAGCTGCTTGAACTCTTCATGGCTGACCAGGCGGCGCTCGCCGAGGGCGGCCTGTTCGGTCAGGGTATTGAGATCCGCCAGGGCCGGCGGTTGCTTGAGCAGGATTTCTTCCGCGAGCACGTGGCTTTCCACCTGCATCTCGCTGAGGACGATGCGCAAGGTACTGACGAAATCCGGAATGCCTTTGGTCAGCGCCAGGTCGATCAGCTCGACACCCGGCGGCACCGGCAAGCCGGCATCACCGATCACCAGAATGTCGCCATGGCCAAGGGATGCGATCACCCGCGACAGCGCGATATTGAGCAAGGGAGTCTTTTTCATGAGGGCACAAAACCTTGGACGTCATGCAATGTGGGAATAGAGGGTTGCGCACCCGCGCGGGTCACGGACAGCGCGGCGGCTACCTGGCCGAAACGAATGGCCTCGGCCTCGCTCCTGCCGTTGGCCAGCGCGGCTGCGAAACCGCCGACGAAGGTGTCACCGGCAGCCGTGGTATCGACCGCCTTGACCTTGGGCGCGACCAGGTGCTCGAAGCCTTGGCCATCGGCAAACAACGCGCCTTCGGAGCCGAGGGTAATGATCACTTTGCCAGCACCGGCCTTGATCAGGCGTGTGGCGGCGGCCTTGGCGCTGTCCAGCGAGTCGACCACCACGCCGCTCAAGGCCGAGGCTTCGCTTTCATTGGGAATCAGGTAGTCGATGGCGGCGTACCAATCCTCGGGCAGCGGACCACTGGCCGGCGCCGGGTTCAGGATCACCGTCTTGCCCAGCTCGCGACCGCGCTTGAGGGCATGGCCGACAGTCTCCATCGGCGTTTCCAGCTGGCAGACAATCACGTCGGCAGCCTGCAGCACACTGTCAAATGCCTGTAATTTGGCTGGGGTCAGCTCGCCATTGCTACCGGCGACAATAACGATCGCATTCTGGCTGCTGTCATCCACCACGATCAGCGCCACGCCGCTGGAACCGTCGACGGTGCTGACGGCCTGGCAATCAATGCCCTCCACCAGCAACGCGTCGCGCAATTGCGCGCCATAGGCATCGGTGCCCACGCAGCCGACCATGGCGACCTCAGCCCCGAGGCGCGCCGAAGCGACCGCCTGGTTCGCGCCCTTGCCGCCGGGAACGGTGGAAAACGATTGGCCGATCAGGGTTTCACCGGCGCGGGGCAGCCGACTGGCCCGGGTGACCAGGTCCATGTTCAGGCTGCCTATTACCACTACTTTTGCTGGCATACATCAGTACTCATCAATTCGGTTCAGCGGTATTGGGCAAACACACCGGCCAACGGCGCCGTCGATTCGCGCAGGACAATACTCGGCGTCACGATGCGTTGATCGATCGGCAATTGGGGTGTCGCAATTCGTCGCAGTAAAAGCTCGGCCGCCATCTCTCCCAGCTGCAGGATCGACTGGCCCACGGTGGTCAGCGCCGGGTACACGTACTGGCTCATCTGGATATCATCAAACCCGATCACCGACAGCTCACCGGGCACCCGGATATTACGTTCGGCAGCGGCGCGCAAGACGCCGAAGCCAATCATGTCGTTGCCGGCAAAAATCGCGCTGGGGGGATTATCCGCCAGCAATTGCGCCGCGGCCGCGTAACCACCGGTACTGGTGAAATCACTTTCCAGCACACGGCCGGCCGGCACTTCGAGCCCCGCCTCGGCCAAGGCGCGGTAGTAGCCCGCCATCCGCATTTGCGCCACGCGGGTATGACTCGGGCCACCAATGCAGGCAATGTCGCGATGACCCAGATCGAGCAAGTGCCGGGTCGCCAGGTAAGCACCCTGTTCGTGGTCGATGCGCACCAGGTCGACATCGATCCCGTCCAGTGCACGGTCGACGATGACCATCGGCGTGCGCACCGCCTTGAGGCCTGTCGCCAGGCCGCTGTCGTCGCCGCCCACCGAGGTCACGATCAAGCCGTCGATGCGTTTTTCCAGCAGCACCCTCAGGTAGCTGCGCTGCTTTTCAGCATTATCGTCGGAGTTGCAGAGGATCACGCAATAGCCGTTACGCTCGCAGTAATCCTCGATGCCCCGGGCCAGTTCCGCAAAATACGGGTTGAGGCTGTTGGGCACCAACAGGCCGATGGTGGCTGTGGTCTTGGCCTTCAGCGAGCGCGCGACCGCACTGGGTACATAGTCGAGCTGCTTGATGGCCGCCTCGACCTTGATCCGTACCGGCTCGCTGACCGGGCGCGTCTTGTTCACCACATGAGACACCGTGGTGTAGGAAATCCCCGCCAGCGCGGCCACATCCTTGATCGTTGCCATGGCTCAGGCTCGCCGACTGGCGCGCTGGCTGCGGTAAGTATCGAGCACCACCGCGATCACGATCACGGCACCGGTGATGATACGTTTGGTCGGCTCGGTGGCGCCAATCTGCGCCAGCCCTGCCGCCAGTACCGAGATGATCAGCACGCCGAAGAAGGTACTGATGACCGAGCCACGCCCGCCCATCAGGCTGGTGCCACCGATCACTACCGCAGCGATCACTTGCAGCTCCAGGCCGGAACCGGCGTTGGGATCGGCCGCTTCCAGGCGCGAAATCTGGAACAGCGCCGCCACACCCGCCAGCAGGCCCATCAGGCTGAACACCAGGATCTTGTAGGGCTTGGGATTGATACCCGCCAGGCGCACGGCCTCTTCGTTGGTGCCAATGCCGATCAGGTAGCGACCGAACACGGTACGGGTCAGCACCAGCTGCGCGGCGATGATCACCAGCAACGCGATGATGAACGAAGGTGAAATGCCGAACGCCACCGGGTTGGACAGCCAGGCAAACGAATCACCGATGTATGCGGTACGCGAGCCGGTCATCTGGTACGCCACGCCGCGCGCCATTTCCAGCACGCCGAGGGACACGATGAATGACGGGATCCGCCAGGCCACTGTGATCGAACCGGTAATGGTCCCGGCCAACGCGGCGCAGCCCATGCCCAGCACGGCTGCCGGCAACACACTCCAGCCCCAGCCGAGAATCGCCACACTGACGGCCGATGCGGCCAGGGCCAGCACGGAGCCTACCGACAGGTCGATGCCGCCGATGATCAGCACGAAGGTCATGCCGACTGCCAACACCATCAGGTCGGGAATCTGGTTAGCCAGGGTGCTGAAGGTGTCGTACGAGAGGAAGTGGTCGCTCAGGAACGAGAACAGCGCAATCATCGCCAGCAAGGCGCCGGCCAGGCCCAGGTAGGTGCCCAGGCCATAGAAGTTGCCGCCACGTTTTGCGGGGGAGGAAGTGGTTTTCATGGGGTATTCCTAGGCGCTGCGTCGTTGAGCAGCGCATCACGTTTCTGATAGCCGGCAAAAGCAGCGGCAAGCAATTCGTCCTGGGTCCAGCTGTCGCGCTCGAAGGTCTCGATCAGGCGCCCGGCGGAAAGTACCCCGATGCGGTCGCAGATCAGCATCAACTCACGCAGGTCGCTGGACACCACCACCAGCGCCTTGCCCTGGCGGGTCAGGTCGCCGAGCAACGCATAGATATCGAATTTGGCGCCGACGTCGATGCCTCGGGTCGGTTCATCGAACAGCATCACCGCGCAATCGCGCTCCAGCCAGCGGCCAATCACCACCTTCTGCTGGTTGCCACCCGACAGCTCGGACACCAGCTGCGCCGGACTGGAACTGCGGATACGCATGGCGTCGACCTGCCGCTTGGCCAAGGCCGTTTCGTCACGACTGTTCACCAGGCCACCGCTGGACACCTTCGGCATGTTGCCCAAGGCGATGTTGGCGCCGATGGATTGGGTCAGCAGCAAGCCTTCGCCCTTGCGGTCTTCGGTGATCAGGGCGATGCCATGGCCAACCGCATCGACGGGCGAGCGAATGCTGACGACTTGCGCCGGTGTGCCCAGGGCCACGGTGCCGCTGTCGGCCAGGTCGGCGCCGAAGATCAGGCGCAGCAACTCCGTACGGCCCGCACCGATCAGGCCGGAGATGCCGTAGATTTCGCCGGCACGCACTTCAAACGACACGTCGCGGACCTTGTCCGAGCGGGTCAGGCCTTTTACCGTCAACAGCGGCGCGCCGATGGTGCGCGGGCCCAGGTCGATTTTCTCGCCCAGTTCGCGGCCCACCATCAGCGTGACCAGTTGCTCACTGTTGTAGTTGGCCATCGGCTCGACACACACCAGCTTGCCGTCGCGCAGCACCGCAATGCGCTGGGCAACCCGGGCCAGTTCTTCGAGCCGGTGGGAAATATAGATAATCGCCACGCCCCGGGCCTGCAGGCGGGTGATTTGTTCGAACAGCATCTCGACTTCACGGGCGGTCAGCATCGCCGTAGGTTCATCGAGGATCAGTACGTGGCAGTCGCCAATCAGGTTGCGGGCGATCTCGACCATCTGTTGGTGGCCGATGCCGAGGCTGCCGACCAGGGTGTCCGGGTCGATAGCGTCCAGGCCGACCTGGGCCATGGCTTCAATGGCGGCCTTGCGCAGTTGCTTGCGGCTGATCCAGCCACCGTGGCTGGGCAGGTTATCGAGGAACAGGTTTTCAGCGACCGTCAGGGTTGGCAGCAGGTTAAGCTCCTGCATGACCATGCGGATGCCCTGCTCTTCAGCCTGGGTCCGGCTGCCTGGCGTGTAGGCCTGGCCATTGAACTGCATCTGGCCGTCGGTCGGGGTGACCAGCCCGCCGATGATTTTCGACAGGGTGCTTTTCCCCGCGCCATTCTCACCGGTAAGCGCCAACACTTCCCCACGATTGAGCGTCAGGGTGATGTCGGACAGAACCGGTTGGGCATAGGTCTTGCCGATACCGCTGACCGAGAGGACAGCGTTCGGTGCGGAAGATGACATAGGAACGTCTCCAGGCGTCCGCTCGGGTGAGCGGACGCTGTTTTGTGCTGCCGGGGAATTACTTCTTGAGGATGAGTTCGACCGGGGTTTCGATCATGCCATCCACGGCATCGACTTTTTCACCCTTGACCAGCTTCAGAGCGTTCTGGATACCGAAAACGGCTTGCTGGGCAGCAGCCTGGTCGGCGGTGGCCAGGACACGGCCGTCCTGCAGCATCGGCTTGATGGCCTCGATGTTGTCGTAGCCTACGACCAGCACCTTGCCAGCCTTGCCGGCGCCACGTACGGCGGATACTGCGCCCAGTGCCATGTTGTCGTTACCGGCCAGCAGTGCCTTGATGTTCGGGTTTGCCTGGAGCATGGCAGCGGCAATCGCGTTGCCCTTGTCGATTTCCCACTCACCGGATTGGGTGGAGACGATCTTCATGCCGGCGGCATCCATCGCGTCCTTGAAGCCAGCGGTACGCTGCTGGGCGTTGGTGGTGGTGGACACACCTTCGATGATGCCAACCTGGTCACCCTTGGTGAGGTGCTTGGCCAGTTCTTCACCGACCAGGCGCGCGCCCTTGCGGTTGTCTGGACCTACGAACGGGATATCAAGGTTTTTGCTTTTCAGTACATCCACATCCAGACGGTTGTCGATGTTGACGATCTTGATGCCTTTGTCGGAGGCCTTTTTCAGCACGGTGACCAGGGCTTTCGAGTCGGCGGGAGCAATGACGATCGCGTCAACCTTGGACAGGATCATCTGATTGACGATATCGATCTGCGCACTAGTATCGGTTTCGTTCTTGATCCCATTGGTGATCATGTCGAAATCGGCGGAGTGGGCCTTCTGGTATTCCTTGGCACCGTCTTGCATGGTGACGAAGAATTCGTTGGCGAGGGATTTCATGACCAGGCCGACCTTGGGTTTGGCGGCGGTCTCGGCAGCAAATGCAGAGGAAAGAGGCAGGGCAGCGGATGCGGCAGCAAGCACAGCGACAGCAAGAAGACGTCCAGCAAATGGCAGCTTCATGGGTTCACTCCGATCTTATGATTATTGTGAGCAACGCTTGCACCGAAGAACGCTTCGGCAGCCAACCCACCCGGGCGGCTGATACGAGCTTTCACGACACTCGAGGAGGACCCGTGAAACATCTCGCAAACGTTTGCGTTAGGTCAAACTATGAGAAGCTTGTCGAGATTTGTCAACGGGAGAAAACTGCCTTTTGTTGAATCCGCTTTACGCCCTGCCCTCGAAGCCATCCGGTACCCCCTTTAAACATCCGCGTTGCTGGATCGTTCTCTGAAACGACAGGTCGCGGCGTGCCTCCTGCGTTTAAAACCAAACTTTTCCGTCATCCTTTTCGGACAACCGAACACCCGCGCACCGCTTTGTTCGGAAAGCCGGACAGAAGACCAAGCC
>NZ_JACARS010000097.1:0-24736 GCF_013386485.1 Pseudomonas sp. P7758
CAAGCTCCCTCGCCACAAAAGCCCTTCATCATCAGGTTATGCGTTCCAGCGGGCTAGCACGTCGGGTAGCTCGGTCAGGCTGCGAATCTCGGCATCCGGCAATTTCTCGGCCTCCCAGGCCTTGCCTGCCGGGTTGAACCACACGGCCCGCAGCCCCGCCTGCTGCGCACCGGCAATGTCATCCCCTGGATGGTCACCCACATGCACTGCCGCGCCCGGCGCTACGCCACCGCGCTGCAAGGCTTCCTGAAACAACCGCGCATCCGGCTTGGCAATACCCATGTCTTCAGCCCGCAGCGCAAAGTGGAAGTAATCCGCCAGCCCCACACGTTGCACATCGGCATTACCGTTGGTAATCACCCCCAGTAGATAGTCGCGGCGCAGTGCTTGCAGCATCGGTTCCGCTTCGGGGAATACGGTGAGTTGATGCCGGGCATGGATGAACGCTTCAAAGCACACATCCGCCATCTGCGCTGCTTCCGGCAGCGGGTACCCGGCTTCCTCGAAGGCGTATTGCAGCACCTTGTGACGCAACACGCTGATGCGATATTTCAGCTCGGGATGACGCTCCAGCACCTGCTGGCGAAGGCTGGCAAACTTCTCCAGGGGCAAGTCGCCCACCTTGGTGGCGTGGGTCGCCAGCCACTCGCGCATCGATGCCTCGGCGCTGATGATGACCGGCACGTTATCCCAGAGCGTATCGTCCAGGTCGAAGGTGATCAGCTTGATGCTCATGAGTCACTGCCCTTAATGCGTTTGGCCCGTGGATGGGCGCTGTCGTACACCGTTGCCAGGTGCTGGAAGTCCAGGTGGGTGTAGATCTGGGTGGTCTTGATGTCGGAGTGGCCCAGCAGTTCCTGCACCGCACGCAGGTCCTGGGAGGACTCCAGCAAGTGGCTGGCAAAGGAGTGCCGGAGCATGTGCGGGTGCAGGTTCTGCCCCAGCTCGCGCTCGCCGGCGGCCTTGACCCGCACTTGTATGGCCCGGGGCCCGAGGCGCCGGCCTTGCTGGCTGATAAACACCGCGTCGTCCGCCGGGTTGGCCAGGGCGCGCAGGGGCAGCCACAGCAGCAAGGCTTCGCGGGCCTTCTTGCCCACGGGTAATACGCGGGTCTTGCTGCCTTTGCCGAGCACCTGCACCAGGCCATCCGCCAGGTCCAGTTGATCGAGGTTAAGCCCGGTCAGCTCCGACAGGCGCAGGCCCGAGGAGTAGAAGAGTTCGAGGATTGCCTGGTCGCGATGGGCCAGGAAGTCGTCCTCCACGGCGCCATCGAGCAATTGCAGGGCGCGATCCGTGTCGAGGGTCTTGGGCAGGCGGCGTTCGCCCTTGGGCGGCGCCAGGCCGTTGGCCGGGTCGTGGTCGCACAGGCCTTCGCGGTTCAGGTAGTGATAGAGGCCGCGTACCGCCGACAGCAGGCGCGCCAGGCTGCGGGAGGATTGGCCTTGCTGGTGCAGGCGGGCGATCAGGCTGCGCAGACCCTGGATGTCCAGGGCCTTCCAGCTGCCGATGTGTTGTTTCTCGCAGAACGCCAGGACCTTGTTCAAGTCCCGCCGGTAGGCTTCCAGGGTATGCGGCGACACCTGGCGCTCGCTGCGCAGGTGAGCGCAGTAGGCGTCCAGTTGTCGTTCCATGGCTAGCGCACCGCGCGCAATGCGCTGGTGAAGCGTGGCAGGACGCGGCCCAGCACTTCGGCGATGTAGCTCAGGAACAGCGTGCCCACCGAGCTTTTGTAATGCTGTGGATCACGGCTGGCGATGGCCAGCACGCCATGCAAACCTTGATGACTGAGGGCAACCACGGCGGTGGAGCCGATCTGCTGGCGCTGCTCGGCGCCAAACAGGAAGTCCAGCTCATGCTCGCGCAAGGTGCCGCTGATGGTCTTGCCTTCGGACAGCAGGCCGCCAATCGCGGTCTGGGCATCGCTGCCGCTGACCCAGCGACCCACCGGCATCGGGTTGTCGCTGAACAGGATCAGGCTGACAAAGGGCACCTGGAAATCCTGGCGCAGGCTGTCTTCGACGGCGATCACCGCTTCTTCCAGGCTGGCGGCGTCCATCAGGGTCAGGACCAGGCGGCGAGTCTTGTCGAACAGGCGGTCGTTGTCGCGGGCCACATCCATCAGCTGCGAGAGCCGATGGCGCATTTCGATATTGCGCTCGCGCAGGATCTTCATCTGCCGCTCCACCAGCGACACGGTATCGCCGCGCTGGTGGGGAATACGCAGGGCCGGCAGCAGTTCTTCGTGTTCGACGAAGAAGTCCGGGTTAGCCTCCAGATACGCCGCAACGGCTGCGGCCTCCAGACTTTCGCTTGGGGATGCTTGCGCGGGTACTTGAGGCTTATCAGTCATTAGATTTGCTCACTCATAGACGGACCTGTCCTTCGTAGACGCGGGTGGCCGGGCCGGTCATTTTCACCGGTTGGCCGGGGCCTGCCCATTCGATGGACAGGCGTCCACCGGGCAGGTCGATCAGCAGCGGCGAATCCATCCACCCCTGGCTGATCGCGGCTACGGCAGCGGCGCAGGCACCGGTACCGCAAGCCTGGGTTTCGCCGGCACCGCGTTCCCAGACGCGCAACTGCGCACGGGAACGGTCGATGACCTGCAGGAAGCCCACATTGACCCGCGCGGGAAAGCGCGGGTGGTTTTCGATCTTGGGCCCCAGTTCGTGAACCGGTGCGCTGTTGATGTCATCGACCCGCAGCACGGCATGGGGGTTGCCCATGGACACGGCAGCCAGGTTGACGGTCTTGCCGTCCACATCCACCGCATAGCTCAGGGCTTGCTCGGTGGCCTGGAACGGAATGTCCGCCGGCACCAGCCGTGGCGCGCCCATGTTGACGCCGATCTGGCCGTCGCTGCGAATATCCAGCTCGATGATGCCGCTTTTGGTCTCGACGCGAATCTGCCGCTTGGCGGTCAGGCGCTTGTCCAGGACAAAACGGGCGAAACAGCGGGCACCATTGCCGCACTGTTCCACTTCGGAGCCATCGGAGTTGAAGATCCGGTAACGGAAATCCACTTCCGGGTTACTCGGCGCTTCCACCAGCAACAATTGGTCGAAGCCGACACCGGTGTGCCGGTCGCCCCACAGCTTGGCGTGCTTGGGCAGGATGTGCGCGTGCTGGCTGACCAGGTCGAGGACCATGAAGTCATTGCCCAGCCCGTGCATCTTGGTAAAACGCAGCAACATGACCTTACTCCGGCAGCAGGCTTTCGCCAGCAAACAACTCGGCTACCGTCTCGCGGCGACGCACTTCAAACGCTTGATCACCGTCCACCAGCACCTCGGCGGTACGCCCGCGGGTGTTGTAGTTGGAGCTCATGACAAACCCATAGGCACCGGCCGAATGCACGGCCAGCAGGTCGCCTTCTTCCAGGGCCAGCTGACGTTCCTTGGCCAGGAAGTCGCCGGTCTCGCAGATCGGGCCGACGATATCGTAGCTGCGGCCTTCGCCTGCGCGTGGCTTGACGGCCGTCACATTCATCCAGGCCTGGTACAGCGCCGGACGGATCAGGTCGTTCATCGCCGCGTCGACGATGGCGAAATCCTTGTGCTCGGTGTGCTTGAGGTACTCGACCTGGGTCAGCAGCAGGCCGGCGTTGGCGACGATGTAGCGGCCCGGCTCGAACATCAGCGTCAGGTCGCGGCCTTCGAGGCGCTCGCGCACGGCCTTGATGTAGTCGGACACCAGCGGCGGCTCTTCATCGCGATAACGCACACCCACGCCGCCACCGAGGTCGATGTGGTGCAGGTAGATGCCGCACTCGCCGAGGCGGTCGACCAGCGCCAGCAGGCGGTCGAGGGCGTCGAGGAACGGTGGCAGGCTGGTCAGTTGCGAGCCGATATGGCAGTCGACACCCAAGACTTCCAGGTTCGGCAACTGCGCGGCGCGGATGTACACGTCCTCGGCGTCGGCAATGGCGATGCCGAACTTGTTCTCTTTGAGACCGGTGGAAATGTACGGGTGAGTGCCGGCGTCGACGTCCGGGTTGACCCGCAGGGAGATCGGCGCGCGAACGCCCATCTCGGCGGCCACCACTTGCAGGCGCTCCAGCTCGTCGGTGGATTCGACGTTGAAGCAGTGCACGCCAACTTCCAGGGCGCGGCGCATGTCTTCGCGGCTCTTGCCGACACCGGAGAACACAATTTTGTCAGCCTTGCCGCCGGCGGCCAGTACACGCTCAAGCTCGCCCCGGGACACGATGTCGAAACCGGCGCCCAAGCGCGCCAGGACATTGAGTACACCCAGGTTGGAGTTGGCTTTTACGGCGAAGCACACCAGGCTCGGCGTGCCTTCCAGCGCATCGGCAAAGGAGCGGTATTGCGCTTCGATGTGGGCACGGGAGTACACGTAGGTCGGGGTACCAAAGCGCTCGGCGATGGCGGACAGCGCGACACCTTCCGCGAACAGCTCGCCGTCCCGGTAGTTAAAAGCGTCCATGATGTTCCCTTAGTAGGTGTCGTGCTTGTGCGCTTTGGTTTGCGACGATTGCGCCTGTTCATTCGGGTCTTTGCTGTCATCGGGCAGATACAGCGGGCCTTTTTGACCACAGGCACTAACGAGGCAAGCGACCGCGACGAGCGCAGCAAGGGAAGAGATCAGGCGCTTCATGGCGAAATCCTTGAATATGCATTAATTGCGCCCGAGTATACCGACCACCCGCCGGATTGCCTATGCGCCGAAATACCCGTCCGGCGGGGCTTTGCCGAGTTTGTTGCGATTGTGCTTACACCAATCGAGGATAATTCACACGGCTGTGGGTAATGAAATCGGTATCCTTTGCAATCATGATGGCGCGTCCGTATTGTGCGGCGCTTGAGCGAGACCAGACACTTTTCGAGGTTCCCACAATGAGTTTGACCGAAGCCCGTTTTCACGACCTGGTGGATGCGACCCAGCAAGCGCTGGAGGATATTTTCGACGACAGCGGTCTGGATGTGGACCTGGAGAACTCGGCCGGTGTGCTCACCGTCAAGTTTGAAAATGGCACCCAATTGATTTTCAGCCGCCAGGAGCCCCTGCGTCAGCTATGGCTGGCGGCGCGTTCCGGTGGTTTTCACTTCGATTACGATGAAGAAGAAAAACGCTGGACCCACGACACCACCGATGAGCTGCTGAGCGAAATGCTCGCGCGCCTCACCCAGGAACAAGCCGGCGTCGAGCTGGACTTCGACGAGATCTGATCGTGACGCAGCCCGTTCCCGTACGCCCGCCCAAGCCGCTGTTCAGCAATGTCAGCCCGGCGGTGCCGTCACCTTGTATCAGTTTATGTCGGCTGGATGAGCACAAAGTCTGCCTCGGTTGCTTCCGTCATGTGGAAGACATCCGCGAATGGCGCTCTGCCGACGATGCGCGACGCCGCGTGATCGTCGCCCAGGCCGAGCAGCGCAGGACCTGCGCCTGAGGCCGTCTTGTTTATTTATTGTGCTGTGGTAGTGTCCGGATACACCTCAACTCATCGAGGTCCGTGAGAACCCCGCCTTTTCCTGGCGGGGTTTTGCTTTTTTGTGCAGAAAAAAGGAGTCTGCCTGAATCATGACCGCACCTTCCATCATCCTCACCCGTCTTGACGTGCAGCGTCTTGAGCAACTGATCGACCGTGTCGGCGAGGCGTCGCCGGGCGTTGAAGCCCTGCAACACGAACTCGACCGCGCCGAAGAAGTGGTTGGCCACGATGAAGTGCCTGCATCTGTCGTGACCATGAACTCCAGCGTGCATTGCCGTGAACAAGGCAGTGGCAAGGACTATCACCTGACCCTGGTCTACCCCAAGGACGCGAACGCCGACGAAGGCAAAATCTCGATCCTGGCGCCGGTGGGCAGTGCATTGCTGGGCCTGCAAGTCGGCCAGCACATCGACTGGCCAGCACCGGGTGGCAAGACCCTCAAGCTTGAATTGCTCGGCGTCGAAGGCCAGCCGAAAGACGGTGGCGCCTTTCCTCTCTAAACCTGGTTCAGCGCTTCATTGAGCGCCAGTTCCAGATCAGCCTTGTAGCGCAGGTACAGATTGCTCGGGCTTTGAACATCACCGAGCAGGCCGGACAGGTCCAGATCGGTGATGTAGCAGCGGTAACGCTCGGCTTCCCGGCGTTGCCCGACGATTTGCTGGGCGACCACCGCAAACAGTTGGTCGCCAAATTCCAGCTCGGAAAACTCTCGTTGATTGCAGTACAAGGTGATCCCCACCTGGCCCGGTGCTGCCTTGCCGATAATCGCCTGCACGTCGTAGAACGGCTTATTGGCCGGGGTTTGCGGCGCTGGGCGCGGTTCGGCCCGACGTGCGCGGCCGCTGCCTGACGGCAACAACTGGTAATACAGGATTTGCACCGCGCCGAAGGGCTGTTGCGGGTCCAGCGGCAGCAGCGCGTCGCGGCGATAAATGATCGACTGCAGGAAGCGCTGCAACGGCACCAACAGGCTTTGCTCGTCGTGGAACGGCAGGCGCTGCTGCCAGAGCGCGTTGAACTCATCCAGCACGTACAGCTCGGCAACTCCGTCGTTGATCCGGTAGAACACCTGCACACAGTCGGGCAGGCCCATGGGCAGCAGCAGCGCCAGGTCGTGGTCTTCCAGGGCCATGGTGTCCAGGTGCAGCGGGCTGTAGCTGGCCAGTTCCTCACTGAGGTAGGCGATCAGCGCGTCCTGGGTCGCCAGTGACACATGGTTGGCCTGGCCGGGTGTCAGCTCCATCACGTGGTAGTGCTGTTGCACCTGCACCAGGTAGCGGTGGTTTTCCTGGCCCAGCAGCAGGTTTTGCGCGGTGTCGAAGATTTCCTCCACGCGCTGGGCAATGAACTGCGCGCGGTTGTGGCAGAAACAGCGCACCCGCAAGCGCGGCAAGTGATTGGGCGGTAGCTGATTGAGGTAGTCGCGCAGGCAATCGAGCAGCGCGTGGGGGCCGTCATAGCGGCTGACCATCACCTCGTTCCAACTGTTGAGCGTGACCTGGTCCAGGGTCAGCACCAGGTTTTCCCGTACGCCCGCGTAACTCAGGGAGTCGGTGCGCTCGGTGGTCATCAGGATGTTCAGGTCGCGATGATGCTTGAGCGGGTCGACGCCGACGTTGATCAGCAGCAGCACTTCCTCGGGCACTGCCGAGCGCAGCAGGCGGTCTTCATCGACGCTGGCCAGGGGCAGGACGACGGTTTGTTGCAGGCTGCCCAGCAGGTTGAACAGCTCGAATTCGGTCATGTCACTGCTGCCGGGATGCAGCGCCAGGCGGGTACTGCTGTCGATCACGCCGTTGCGGTGGCACCAGGTGAGCATTTCCAGCAAATCGCGGCTGCGCTTGATCGGCGCGAAGTGCTCCCATTCCAGAGCGGTCAGGCTGCCGTTGTACAAGCCCCAATGATGCTGGCCGGGCTCTTTGCGGTTGGGCGACTGCACCAGGGTCAGGGTGTCTTCGGCAAGATCGGGCGCAATGCCGGGGTTGATGAATTCGACCTTGCCGGCCTTGCGCTCGAAGGCGGCGTACAGGCGCCGGCCCAGCACATTGAGGTCGCGCTTGTTGATCAGGCTGACGGTCTGTTCGGTGCGGGCAAACTGGGTCAGGAAGCGATAGCTGTAGTTCAGCTCGTTGACCAGCGCCCGGCGTTCGGAGGCCACCTGGCGGACTTTCCATTGGCTGCGGCTGTCCAGCAGGGCCAGTTGGCGCTGGTCCCAACCCCATTCGCTGGCCAGGCGCTCCAGCAGCAAACGCTGCCACCCGGTGCGCTGGCCCGCGCTGAGCTTGCGATTGACCTTCAGGTACAGGCTGCGCCGCACCAGTTCCAGGCGCTCCGGCTCATTACGGGCCTTGAGGTACTCCTCGATCCGGCGGTAGACGACGATGTACGGGTCCAGTTCGTCCAGGTCCAGCTGATTGGCAAACACAGCGCGCTTGAAGCGCAGGCTCAGGCACTGCACCTTCGGGTGCTCGCTGGCGTAGACCTCGGTCAGCAGGAGTTTCAGTACTGATTTGTAGGGCGATTCGATGCCCTTGAACAACTGCCACAAGCCGGCACCGATAAATTCACCCGGCGGGATGTGCGCCAGGTGGCCCAGGTCGAGGGTTTCATCGGCGCGAATAAAGCGTTTGGAAATCAGCGCGTGGGTGAAGTCGGCATAGCGGGTTTCTTCGTACACCGGCACCAGCCACCAGATCGGCGTGCGCCCGGCCAGCCAGATGGCGGTGCGGTAGAACTCGTCCAGCAGCAGGTAATGCTGGCTGGTGCCGCAGTCTTCTGAACTCAGTTGGCTGTCGCGCTCGCCCTGGATAAACCGCGTCGGCTCGATCAGGAAGAAGTGCGCCTCGGCGCCCATGCTCAGGGCCCAGGTTTCGAGCAGTTGGCATTTCTTGCGCAACTCGGCCAGCTCGTTCTCGCTGAGATCGGCCGCATGGCAGACCCACACGTCCATATCACTTTGATCGGCCTGGGCCAGGGTGCCCAGGCTGCCCATCAGGAACAGGCCGTGAATCGGCCGCGGTGGGTTGCCGTGGCGGGGCTTGTAGGAAAACGTGCGGGTCAGGCGCTGGGCCTCGGCCAAGGCTTGCGCGTCGGGTTCAAAATTCGACAGGCCGGCCGGCGTGCTGCCCGACACATAGCCCGGCAACAGCGGGTGATTCACGTGGAAAAACAGCGGCAGCAGGGTCAACACGCTTTGCTGGCGTGGCGTCAGCCCTTCGACGGCCCGGGCCATGCGGCCTTCGTTCAGGGCCAGAAACCGCGCGCGTAACTGGGCCAGCACCTTGCGGTCGATGCCTTCGTCCAGGTCGGGGCGGATTTCGTGGGTGCGGGTCATGTCGAACTCGGTGGCTCGCAGGGCCCGACGTGGGCGGCCGTGTGGGAGTTTACAGCCAGTAGCGTAGGAGGTTTAGAGGGAATTTGTTTTTGACGCCGGAATTTTATCCCGGGCGCGGGAATGCCCGCGGAATCCGTGAAGAGAGGATCCCGTGGGCGATACGAGGTGTCAGGCGGCTTCTTTGGCGGTCGTCAGAATAGTCAGCAGGCTTTGTGCGTGTTCGGCAGCGTCCCGGCCGAGGCTGGTGAGGTAACCACCGTCTGGCTGGTCGATCAGGTCTTTATCAAACAGGCGCCGGGCGGCGGCAATGGCAGTGGGAGCGGCAGTCTGATGAACTTTCAGACCTTCCTGGGAGCTGCCCAGGTTGAAGAGTGCAAGGATTTCCAGTTCGGCAACCAACTCAGGGGTATACGACATAAGGACTCCAGACTTTCTAGGAATTTTTAGACGTTAGCAGCCATAAGGTGAACGCACTTGGGCGAGCTGTCCAGTCGGAACTCATGCGGTGTTGATGTGGGGCAGGATTGTGGCCAGCAAGAGTTTGCTGGCCAGCGCGGTGTGAGGCTTATTGCTTCTCGGGCGGCAGCTCCGGCAGCGCACGCAACGCAGTTTCATACCATTCGGTATTGAAGGCGCGATCTTCTTCGAGCAGCGCGTCAATTTCGATGGCGAGGACGTGGGCCATCATTTGCAGGATGTCTTCGCGCTCGTAGCCCACCAGGGTCAGCTTGTTGAACGTGGCCTTGGCGGCGGGCGGGTTGTCGCTTTCGATCTGGTTTTCGATCGCTTCAATCAAGGTGGTCTCGGCGAACTCTTCTTCGTCGTTGTCGATATCGGTTGGCTCGCTCATGGCAGGCTCCTGGAGGAAAGGGCGCCAGTCTACCCCCATTCACTCGGCTGATGCTGCTGGCCAGGCGCGGCCTCCCGATCTATAACCACTGCTGCCAACCCCGTACACGGCCTGGAGGCTTTGTGATGCTCAAGCTTTATGGATTTTCGGTCAGCAACTACTACAACATGGTCAAACTGGCGCTGCTGGAGAAAGGGCTGCCCTTCGAAGAGGTGCCGTTCTACGCAGGCCAGACCCCTGAAGCCTTGGCCGTGAGCCCCCGGGGCAAGGTGCCGGTGCTGGGTGTCGAGCAAGGGTTTATCAACGAAACCAGCGTGATCCTCGAATACCTCGAACAGACCCAGGGCGGACGATCGCTGCTGCCGAGCGAGCCGTTCCAGCGCGCCCAGGTGCTGGCGTTGTGCAGGGAAATCGAGCTGTACATCGAGTTGCCGGCCAGGGCGTGTTTTGCCGAGGCGTTTTTCGGAATGCCGGTGCCGGAGGCGATCAAGGAAAAGTCCAGGGCGGAGTTATTGCTGGGGATCGCATCGCTGGGGCGGCACGGGAAGTTTGCGCCGTATGTGGCGGGGGACAGTTTCACGATTGCGGATTTGTATTTTGTGTACAGCGTGGACCTGGCCTGTGCCGTGGCCGGGAAGCTGTTCGGGCTGGATCTGTTGGCTGAGTTGCCGAAGGCCAAGGCGTTGCTGGAGCGCTTGCAGGCGCTGCCGAATGCCCAGCGGGTGGCGGCGGACAAGGAAGCGGCGATGCCGGCGTTTATGGCGATGATTGCTGCCAAGAAATAGATCTTGGGTGTTTGTGATGAGGCTTTCGCGAGCAAGCCCGCTCCCACATTTGACCGAGTTCCACCTTTGGAATGCAGTCGAATGTGGGAGCGGGCTTGCTCGCGAAGCTTTTAGCGGCTGGCGAGCAATGCCTGGCCGCGGACCACGGCAGCCTTCACCTGCGCCGGTGCAGTCCCGCCGATATGGTTACGGGCATTCACCGATCCTTCCAGGGTCAGCACCGCAAACACGTCCTGCTCGATCTGGTCGCTGAACTGGCGCAGTTCTTCCAGGCTCATTTCCGCCAGGTCCTTGCCGGTGTCCACGCCGTACTTCACGGCATGCCCGACGATCTCGTGGCAGTCGCGGAACGGCAGGCCACGGCGTACCAGGTAATCCGCCAGGTCTGTGGCGGTGGAGAAACCGCGCAGGGCCGCTTCACGCATGATGGCGTGCTTGGGCTTGATCGCCGGGATCATGTCGGCAAAGGCACGCAACGAGTCGCGCAGGGTATCGGCGGCGTCGAACAGCGGTTCCTTGTCTTCCTGGTTGTCCTTGTTGTAGGCCAGCGGCTGGCCTTTCATCAGGGTCAACAGGCCCATCAGGGCACCGAATACACGGCCGCTCTTGCCGCGTACCAGCTCCGGCACGTCGGGGTTTTTCTTTTGCGGCATGATCGAGCTGCCGGTGCAGAAGCGGTCCGGCAGGTCAATGAACTGGAATTGCGCGCTGGTCCACAGCACCAGCTCTTCGGAGAAGCGCGACAAGTGCATCATCGCAATGCTGGCCGCGGCGCAGAATTCGATGGCGAAGTCACGGTCCGACACGCCGTCCAGGGAGTTGCCGCCCACGGCGTCGAAACCCAGCAGATGCGCGGTGTATTCGCGGTCGATCGGGTAGGTGGTGCCAGCCAGTGCAGCGCTGCCCAGAGGCATGCGGTTGGCGCGCTTGCGGCAGTCCACCAGGCGCTCGTAGTCGCGGCTGAGCATTTCGAACCAGGCCAGCAGATGGTGGCCGAAGGTCACAGGCTGTGCGGTCTGCAGGTGGGTGAAGCCGGGCATGATGGTGCCGGACTCACGCTCTGCCTGCTCCAGCAGGCCTTTTTGCAGGCGGGTGATTTCTGCCAGGATCAGGTCGATCTCGTCCCGCAGCCACAGGCGGATATCGGTAGCCACCTGGTCGTTACGGCTGCGACCGGTGTGCAGTTTCTTGCCGGTCACACCGATGCGGTCGGTGAGGCGGGCCTCGATGTTCATGTGCACGTCTTCCAGGTCGACGCGCCAGTCGAAGGTACCGGCTTCGATCTCGCCACGGATGGTGGTCAGGCCGTCGATGATGCTGTCGCGCTCGGCGTCGGTCAGCACGCCGACCTTGGCCAGCATCGTGGCGTGGGCGATCGAGCCCATGATGTCGTGGCGGTAGAGGCGCTGGTCGAAAGTGACGGAGGCGGTGAAGCGCGCGACGAAGGCGTCGACGGGTTCACTGAAGCGGCCGCCCCAGGACTGGTTGGTCTTGTCGGTGCTCATGGATTCGCTCGTGATCTGCTGGAAAGAGGGCATGAAAGTGTGGCGCCGATAATAACAGGGTTGCCCCCGGAGGCGACGATGCCGGGGCGGGGCATTTTTATTTGTTTCCAAGATGGCTAAGTGCCTTGCCCCCGGACTCGCGCAGGACGAGACTGGAGCCAGGACCGATCGGGGGGGAAACTTGCGGTCCTTGGTCAAACAAAGCGTGTTTATTGAAACGATATTTGACGATTGAGCAATATCGTCTTCGCCAGCGTCTACAGTTGCACTGATAGAGCTTCGCGCTGACAGAAGGTGCACTGCACCAATGCCGGGCGATGAGGTCGAACTCCAGGCTATCCATTAGAGAGGGGGTGTTCGTATTGTGTATCAGCAAACCCTACGACGATGCCCGAAGGCAGCAGGCTTTGGGCGCGATTGAACAGGTCCGGGTAAATATTGGTGCCACTCTCGGGGCACTTTTTGCCGCTCGCGCTAGTCTTAGCGTGGATCGCCGTGACGGAAGTCACCGCACCTGTCTACGCTATCCTTGTGCGAGACTCACGCAGGAATCCAGCGCAATATGAATGTCCTGATCGTTGATGACGAACCCCAAGCCCGCGAGCGACTGAGCCGTTTGGTCAGTGAACTCGAGGGTTACAATGTCCTTGAGCCGAGCGCCACCAGTGGCGAGGAAGCCTTGGCCCTTATTGACAGCCTCAAGCCGGACGTCGTGTTGCTCGACATCCGCATGCCGGGCCTTGATGGCTTGCAGGTGGCTGCCCGCCTGAGCGAGCGAGAATCGCCGCCTTCGGTGGTGCTGTGCGCCTCCCAGGATGAGTTCTCTTCCGAGGCCCTGGATGCCAGCGGCGCCAGTTTCCTGGTCAAGCCGATCAATGCCGATGCGTTGCTTCGCGCCTTGAAAAAGGCGGAGCGTCCCAATCGTGTCCAACTGGCAGCCTTGACCCAGCCCGCAGCCCAGGGCGGCAACGGGCCTCGTAGCCATATCAGCGCCCGTACCCGCAAGGGCATCGAGTTGATTCCCCTGGACCAGGTGGTCTACTTCATCGCCGATCACAAGTACGTGACCTTGCGCCACGAGGCTGGTGAAGTGCTGCTCGATGAGCCACTCAAGGCGCTGGAAGACGAATTTGGCGACCGCTTTGTGCGCATCCACCGCAATGCGCTGGTGGCACGGGAGCGCATCGAGCGCCTGCAGCGCACGCCGCTTGGGCATTTTCAGCTGTTCCTGAAGGGCCTCAACGGTGACGCGTTGATCGTCAGCCGGCGCCATGTCGCCGGCGTGCGCAAGATGATGCAGCAGCTTTAGCCCGAGGGCTGACGCGAGCTTCACCGCCCATATCCCGGTGCGACGCGGCCAGGGAGGCCCCGCACTTGCTGATTCAAATCAAAGCGCATTTGCCTGAGCTGTTATTATCTGCCGTATCTATTCAGTACGGATTGATCCATGTCCTCTCGCGAAATCCGCATCGCCACCCGTAAAAGCGCCCTGGCCTTATGGCAGGCCGAATACGTCAAAGCACGCCTTGAGCAGGCTCATCCTGGCCTGAAGGTGTCCCTGGTGCCCATGGTCAGTCGCGGCGACAAGCTGCTTGATTCGCCATTGTCGAAAATCGGCGGCAAGGGCCTGTTCGTCAAGGAACTGGAAACCGCTCTGCTGGAGAACGAAGCCGACATCGCCGTGCATTCTATGAAAGATGTGCCCATGGACTTCCCCGAAGGCCTGGGCCTTTTTTGCATCTGCGAGCGCGAAGACCCCCGCGATGCCTTCGTTTCCAATACCTACGCCTCCCTGGATGAGCTGCCGCTGGGCAGCGTCGTCGGCACCTCCAGCCTGCGTCGCCAGGCGCAGTTGCTGACCCGCCGCCCGGACCTGCAAATCCGCTTCCTGCGGGGCAACGTCAATACTCGCCTGGCCAAGCTCGACGCCGGTGAATATGACGCGATCATTCTCGCGGCAGCCGGCTTGATCCGCTTGGGCTTTGAAGACCGCATCACCTCGGCCATCAGCGTCGAAGACAGCTTGCCGGCCGGCGGGCAGGGCGCTGTGGGCATTGAATGCCGCACCGCCGACAGCGAAATTCATGCGCTGCTCAAGCCGCTGGATCACCAGGACACCGAAATTCGCGTCACCGCCGAACGTGCCCTGAACAAGCACCTCAACGGTGGCTGCCAGGTGCCGATCGCCTGTTACGCCGTGCTTGAGGGCGAGAACCTCTGGCTGCGTGGCCTGGTGGGCGACCCGAGTGGTGGGTTGTTGCTCACCGCAGAGATTCGCGGGCCGCAAAGCGAGGCCACCAGCCTGGGTATCAAGGTCGCCGAGGAACTGCTGGAAAAAGGCGCCGGTGCCATTCTGCAAGCGGTGTACGGCGAGGCCGGGCCGCAGTGATGCAATGGCGTGTGCTGCTGACGCGGCCTGCCGAGGAGTCGGCGGCCCTGGCGGCGACGTTATCCGAAGAAGGTATTTTCAGCAGCAGCCTGCCGTTGCTGGAGATTGAAGCGCTGCCTGTCACGCCTGAACAACAGGCGGTCTTTCGTGAGCTGGACCGCTATTGCGCGGTGATCGTGGTGAGCAAGCCGGCCGCGCGCCTGGGCTTGCAGTTGTTGGCTCAACACTGGCCGCAACCGCCGGCGTTACCGTGGTTCAGTGTCGGCGCTGCTACGGCGCAGGTGTTGGCCGAGCATGGCCTTGATGTCAGTTATCCCCAGGACGGCGACGACAGTGAAGCCTTGCTTGAACTGGTCGCCTTGCGCGAGGCTATCTCGAAGCCCGGCGCCCGGGTGCTGATCCTGCGGGGCGAGGGCGGGCGAGAGCTGCTGGCTGAGCGTTTACGCGAGCAAGGTGCTAGTGTCGACTATCTGGAGTTGTATCGCCGTTTCCTGCCGGACTACGACCGTGCAACGCTGACCCAGCGCATAAACGTGGAACGCTTGAACGGCGTGGTGGTCAGCAGTGGGCAGGGTTTTTTACACCTGCAAGCGCTGGCCGGTACAGATTGGCCCCAGGTGGCACAGCTGCCGTTGTTCGTGCCCAGCCCGCGAGTCGCCGAGATGGCGCGTGCCGCTGGCGCGCAAGAAGTTGTGGATTGTCGTGGCGCCAGTGCCGCGGCTTTGTTAGTGGCGTTACGGAGTGTTTCCGTTCCCACTCTCTAATACGCAAAGGATGGATACGTGAGCGAAACAGCCTTGCCTAAAGATGAAGCTCAGCCCGCGCTTGATGCGCCTGTTGAGACACCGGTCACCACCGCCCCGCGCCGTGGCAACGGCCTGGCCATCGTGGCCTTGTTGCTCGGCGCCGCCGGCGTTGCCGCCGGTGGCTGGGGGATCTGGCAGGTCCGCGCACTGCAGGCGAGCAGCCAGCAACAGCTGGGCCAAGTGCAAACCCTGGACGACCAATCCCAGAGCCTCAAGCAGAGCCAGCAGCAGCTGTCGGCCCGTCTGGGGCAACTGCCCGGCGCCGATGAGCTGGAAGAGCGTCGCCGGCTGGTGGCGCAATTGCAGGGTGATCAACAACGCCTGAGCCAGCGCCTGGAAACCGTGCTGGGGGCCAGCCGCCAGGACTGGCGCCTGGCCGAGGCCGAGCACTTGATCCGCCTGGCCAGCCTGCGTCTTTCCGCCTTGCAGGACATCAACAGTGCCCAGGCACTGGTCCAGGGCGCTGACGAAATCCTCCGCGAACAAAGTGACCCTGGCTCCTACGCCGCCCGTGAGCAGTTGGCCAAGAGCCTCGCCGCGTTGCGCAATATCGAACAGCCGGACCGTACCGGGCTGTACCTGCAACTGGCGGCATTGCGCGATCAGGTCGTGCAGTTGGCGGCCATCGCGCCGGAATACCAACTCCCTGAAGCGGCCAATGATGGGCGTCCGACCACCGACACGGACAGCCGTTGGAGTCAGTGGTGGGCGCAGATCTCGCGGTATTTCCGCATCGACTTCAATCCTGATGACAACATTCGTCCGCTCCTGGCAGGGCAAGGCCTGAACCAGGTGCGCCTGGCCCTGAGCCTTGCACTTGAGCAGGCGCAATGGGCGGCGCTCAACGGCGAGCCGGCGGTGTACAGCCGATCCCTGGGCGAGGCTCGCAGCGTGTTGCAGGACAACTTCAATCAAGACAACCCGCAAAGCAAAGCCATGCTGGCCCGTATTGCCGAGCTTGAGCCCAAGGCCATCTCAGTGGTCACGCCGGACCTGGCCGCTAGCCTGGCTGCCGTGCAGGCTTACCTTGACCGTCGCCACCTGTCTGCCGAGGAAGCCAAGGCTTCCGCTGGCAAGCCGGCGACCCAGGAGTAAAGCCGATGAAGCGCTTCTATGTGATCCTGGTGCTGGCGATTGCGATCGCCCTGGCACTGGCCGTGGGCATTTCGAAACATACCGGCTACGTGCTGATTACCTATCCCCATGTGCTGCATTACGAGTCCGGGCTGTGGTCGACGCTAGTGGCGTTGTTTGCCATCGGCCTGGTGATCTATTTGGCCAGGGTGCTGGTGGGCCTGGTGCTGACCTCGGGTGGCGTGGTCAATCCGTGGTCGCGGCGCAACCGCAGCCGTCGGGTCCAGGTTGCCATCGAGCAGGGCCAGATGGACCTCGCCGAAGGGCGCTGGGCCAGTGCCGAGCGTCACTTGCACCGTGCGGCCGAAGCCGAACGCCAGCCATTGCTCTACTACCTCGGCGCCGCCCGTGCGGCCAACGAACAGGGCCGTTATGAGGAAGCGGATGGCCTGCTGGAACGCGCGCTTGAGCGCCAGCCCCAGGCCGAACTGGCGGTAGCCTTGAGCCATGCGCAGTTGCAGATGGACCGCGGTGACACCGATGGCGCCCTGGTCACCCTGCAGGCCATGCATGAGCGTCATCCGCATAACGTCCAGGTATTGCGCCAACTGCAGCGGCTGTATCAACAGCGTGGCGACTGGTCTTCGGTAATCCGGCTATTGCCGGAGTTGCGCAAGGACAAGGTGTTGCCGCCTGCCGAGTTGGCCGACCTGGAGCGACGCGCCTGGGGCGAGAACCTGACCCTGGCTGCCCAGCGCGAAGAGCAGGGCGAGGCCGGGCAGCAATCCCTGGAGCTGGCCTGGCAACAACTGACTTCGGCCCAGCGCCAGGAGCCGCAACTGGTGCTGGCGTACGCCGAACAACTGCGCCAGTTGGGCGCGGACGCCAAGGCCGAAGAAGTGCTGCGCGGTGCCCTCAAGCGCGAGTACGACAGTCATCTGATCCGGCTCTACGGGCTGCTGCGTGGCAGCGATCCGGCGAAGCAGTTGAAGTTCGCCGAAGGCTGGCTCAAGGACCATCCAGGCGATGCCAGCCTGCTGCTGACCCTGGGGCGCCTGTGCCTGCAAAACAGCTTGTGGGGCAAGGCGCGGGATTACCTTGAAAGCAGCCTTCAGGTGCAGCGCAACCCTGAGGCCTGCGCCGAGCTGGCACGCCTGCTGGCGCAGTTGGGCGACACCGAGCGCAGCAACCAGTTGTTCCAGGAAGGCCTGGGCTTGCTGGACAAGCGTTTGCTGGCGTCACCGCTGCCGGTGCCGGCACGGGTTTGAAGTAGGAAACAGAGTAAGGGTTGCCTCAGAATTGTCTGGTGGCCAACCCTTCAATAACGCCCAATAGCTGTAGTCAATACGGCTTGTAGTAAACTCCTACGTAGACGCGCGTTTAATCGCTCGCCTTCTGACGGGATATCCCTACGCTCTCGCGGAATCGTCTGCTCTGGCGCGTATTGAAAGGGGTAAGGTCTTTCCTCTACCGTAACTACCTATCTCTTGCGTTGCGGATAAACAATGTCTTTGGCCCCCTCACGCTCCCTGTTCCTCCTGGCGTTCCTGGCTGGTGCGCTGACGCTGGGCGCGTCCTTTTACCTGGAATACGCCGCGTTTTTGCGGCCTTGTTTCCTGTGCCAGGTGCAACGAATTCTTGTGGCTGCCTTCACGCTGATCAATCTCGTGGCGGCGATTCATGGGCCGAAGCGGTCCGGGATCTACCTGTATTGGGCGGCGAGCATGGGGTGTGCAGTGCTGGGCGCCATTACCGCCGTACGCCAGGTGCTGCTGCAAAATACGCCGCCGGAACAGTTGCCTGCCTGTTGGCCCGGCCTTCAATCCATGATCGAGAACCTGCCGCTGAGAGAGACGTTGGCCTTGATCTTCAAGGGCACCGTCGACTGCGTGGAAATCAACTGGACGCTGTTCGACTTGAGTATTCCCGAGTGGAGCCTGCTGTTCTTCGTGGCGATGCTGATCCTTGGCATCGCGCAGTTCTCGCGGTTGCTGCTGAGCCAGCGTTTTGGCCTTGCACGGCACTGACAGGTAACCGCAGGTTGTAGGAAGGGATTAAACACTTGTATGAACTTTCTCTCCTGCGTACCTTGATGACATAGTCGTGCGGGCATAATCTGGCCCGCACGCGTTATTGAAACAGACTGTTCGATGCACCTTTGCCCGGTTGCCGCTTTAACCTTGAAGTGTTGCGCGGGCAGCGTGCGGCGCCCCTATAGGGAAGAGAGATCATCATGCTGGAACGTTGTCAGAATGCTCAGGAACGCTGGGGTGGGGTGCACAAACTGATCGATGGTTGGTTGAAAGCGCGTCACGAACTGGTTCGGGCCTTTGATGCTCTCGGTGCCAAGCCCGAAGCGCTCAGCGAGAACCGCAAGCCGTTGCAGGAATTCTGCGGCGTATTGGTGGACTACGTATCGGCGGGGCACTTCGGTATCTACGAGCAGTTGACCAGAGAGGCCGAGGCTTTCGACGATCAACGTGGCCTCGATTTGGCGGAGACGATTTACCCGCGTATCGATGTCATCACCGAGAAGCTGCTGGCGTTCAACGACCTGTGTGATGCCGGCCAGTGCGTTGCAGAAAAATTCAAAGAGCTGGGTGGTTTGCTTCACGAGCGTTTCGAGCTGGAAGATTGCCTGATCGAAGTGCTGCACAACGCTCACAAGGAAGAGTTGACGGCTAAGGCCTGACTCCCCCCGACACAAGAAAACGGTGCGCATTGCGCACCGTTTTTCGTTTGGGCTCAGGCGCCCGCCTTGAGCAATTCGATCTCGAATACCAGCGGCGTATAAGGCGGGATCAGTTCGCCTGCGCCATCAGCGCCATAGGCTTGGTCGGATGGAATCACCAGGCGCCACTTCGCGCCCACCGGCATCTGTTGCAACGCACTGCGCCAGCCATTGATCACACTGTCCAGGCGAAACCACTGAGGTTGTGTGCTCTTGTCGAAGACGGTCCCGTCGGGTAACCGCCCAACATAATTCACTTGCACGCGATCATCGGCCGCCGGTTTCTTCCCGCTGCCAGGGGTCAGTTCGGTCAGCAGGATGCCGTCTGCCAATTCACGCACACCACTTTTGGATTTCTCACTGGCTAAAAATTGTTGCTCGGCAGCGAGTGCCTTTTCACTTTGTGGTGCTCGATTGTCCGGCGCGTTTTGTGCTTCGTGCTGGGCAAGGATCTGTTCGATGCGTGTGTCGTCCAGGGCCAGTGGCTTACCTTGATAGGCCTGTTTGAGTCCGTCGATCAGCGCCTCTACCTGCAACCCAGGCATCTCCTGGCGCAGGCGCTCACCCAGGCTCGCGCCCAGGCTGTAGGCCAGGTCGTGGTCATCTTTGGAGGGGGATTTCTCGCTTGCGTTGGCCACGCAAAGCACCACGCTCAACACTAAAAAAAGGTAACGCGACATGGGCGTTCTCCAGCCGAAAGTGCGATGGATTATGCCAGTGTGAATGCTTAAAAAGTGGCGTGGATTTTCGTTATATCAATAAGAATTTTCGTGCGGTGCAACGCAAGCCAATCGATACTGTCAACATGCCCTAGCGGCGGTAAGAGCAGAGGGCTAGTATGAGCCGCACCCACGTCAGCCAGGAGGTAAACCATGTCGGCCAAACAGAAGCCTGTAAATACCCCGTTGCATTTGCTCCAACAACTTTCGGGCAGCCTGCTCGAACATTTGGAAAGCGCTTGTTCACAAGCCTTGGCTGATGCTGAGAAGTTGCTCGCCAAGCTTGAAAAGCAACGCGGCAAAGCTCAGGAAAAACTGCACAAATCCCGCACCAAACTGCAAGGCGCAGCGACCGCTGGCAAAGCCAAGGCACAAGCCAAGGCCAAGGACGCCGTCAAAGAACTTGAGGACTTGCTCGACGCCCTCAAGGATCGTCAATCCGAAACCCGCACCTACATTTCCCAACTCAAGCGTGATGCTTCCGAGAGCCTGAAATTGGCCCAGGGTGTTGGTCGTGTGAAGGAAGCTGTAGGCAAAGTGCTGAGCACCCGTGCTCCGGCTAAGGCCGTTGCAGCCAGCGCAGCGAAGAAGCCAGCCAGCAAAGCAGTCGCCGCCAAGGCACCTGCGAAAGCTGCGGCCAAGCCTGCGGCAAAAGCACCGGCTAAATCGGCTGCCAAACCAGCGGCTAAAACTGCTGCTGCAAAACCAGCTGCCAAGCCAGCTGCTAAAACCGCTGCTGCAAAACCAGCTGCCAAACCAGCCGCTAAAACCGCTGCTGCAAAACCAGCTGCCAAGCCAGCTGCTAAAACCGCTGCTGCGAAACCAGCCGCGAAGCCAGCGGCTAAAACTGCTGCTGCGAAACCAGCTGCGAAGCCAGCCGCTAAACCTGCTGCTGCAAAACCAGCCGCGAAGCCAGCGGCTAAAACTGCTGCTGCGAAACCAGCTGCGAAACCAGCTGCGAAGCCAGCCGCTAAACCTGCTGCTGCAAAACCTGCCGCGAAGCCAGCCGCTAAACCTGCTGCTGCAAAACCAGCCGCGAAGCCGGCCGCTAAGCCTGCTGCTGCGAAACCAGCTGCCAAGCCGGCCGCCAAACCTGCTGCTGCCAAACCAGCTGCCAAACCAGCCGCTAAACCTGCCGCCGCCAAACCAGCTACTCCAGCTGCGAAGCCTGCGACCCCGGCTGCACCTGCTGCCAGCACCACAGCGCCAACCGCTCCGGCCAGCAGCACGCCTGCACCGGCAGCGCCAAGCGTCACCCCAACCAGCGCTTCCTAAGTGCCGGTAACCGCGGCGCGCAGCTGATGCAGCGCGTCGTGGTCAAGGTTGGCGGCTTCGGCCGCCAGTCCTTCAACCCATGCTTGATGATTCACCTCGGCCATCGGCCAACGCTGCGCCACACCTTCCAGGCGTGATAGCAGCAGCCTTTCTGCATCCAATTCCAAAGCCTTGACCCGCTCCCGTAACGCTCCCAGCTCAGCATCCTGCTGCGCCATGGCCCGCCATCGCGTGCGTACTTGCCGCAGCGGTTCAACCACCTCCGCCTGCCACGGCCCGGCGATCTGCCGCAGTGCCTGCAAGCGCGACGTTTCCGGCGCCACACCCCGCTGCTCCAGCCACAACCCGCACAACACCAGGCACACATCAGCCCCTTGCGCCTGCAAGCGCAGGCACGCGTCCTCGACGCCCGGGCGGGCGTAAGTCGAGAGGGCAAAGCTCCACAGGTCAGCGCACATATTCACACCCAAGCCAGCGGCCAACGAAGCTGGTAGACTCCGCCGCCATTATGATCCGACTTCAAAGCCTAACATTACAGCGTGGCCCGCAACGTCTTCTCGAAGACGCCGAGCTGACCCTGCACGCCGGTCACAAAGCCGGCCTGATCGGTGCCAACGGCGCCGGCAAATCCACGTTGTTCGCCTTGCTGCTGGGTGAGCTGACTCCCGACTCCGGGGATTGTCTGCTGCCGGCCGACTGGCGCATCGCCCATATGCGCCAGGAGATCGACACCCTCGACCGCATTGCGATCGACTACGTGCTCGATGGCGACCTGCGCCTGCGCCAGGTGCAACACGACCTCGCCGAGGCCGAGAAAGCCCAGGACGGCGCCGCACAGGCCCGCCTGCACTCGGAACTGGACAGCGCCGACGGCTACACCGCCGACGCGCGTGCGCGCAAGATGCTTGCCGGCCTTGGCTTTACCAACGAACAGATGGACCGCCCGGTCGCCGACTTCTCCGGTGGCTGGCGCATGCGCCTGAACCTGGCCCAGGCGCTGATGTGCCCCTCGGACCTGTTGCTGCTCGATGAACCGACCAACCACCTGGACCTCGATGCGATCCTGTGGCTGGAAGACTTCCTGAAAAGCTACCCGGGCACCTTGCTGCTGATTTCCCACGACCGGGATTTCCTCGACGCCGTGGTGGACAACATTGCCCACGTCGACCAGAAGAAAATCACCCTGTACCGCGGTGGCTACAGCGCCTTCGAACGCGCCCGTGCCGAACGCCTGGCCCAGCAACAGCAGGCCTACGAGAAGCAGCAGGCGCAGCGCGCGCACATGGAAAGCTACATCGCCCGGTTCAAGGCCCAGGCCACCAAGGCCCGTCAGGCCCAGAGCCGGATCAAGGCCCTGGAGCGCATGGAAGAACTGTCGGCGGCCCACGTCGATTCACCGTTCGACTTTGTGTTCCGCGAATCGGTGAAAATCTCCAGCCCGCTGCTGGACCTTTCCGATGCCCGCCTGGGCTATGGCCACAAGACCATCCTCGAGAAGGTCAAGTTGCAGCTCACCCCTGGCGCGCGGATCGGCCTGCTCGGCCCCAACGGCGCGGGCAAGTCGACCTTGATCAAAAACCTCTCGGGCGAATTGCAGCCCCTGGCCGGCCGCCTGGTGCGCGGTGAGAACCTGGTGGTGGGCTACTTCGCCCAGCACCAGCTGGATTCCCTCGACGCCAAGGCCAGCCCGCTGCTGCACCTGCAGCGCCTGGCGCCGACCGAACGCGAACAGACCCTGCGGGACTTCCTCGGTGGTTTCGACTTCCGTGGTGCGCGCATTGACGAGCCGGTGCTGAATTTCTCCGGTGGCGAAAAGGCCCGCCTGGCCCTGGCCCTGATCGCCTGGGACCGGCCAAACCTGTTGCTGCTCGACGAACCGACCAACCACCTCGACCTGGAAATGCGCCTGGCGTTGACCATGGCCCTGCAGGAATTCAGCGGCGCGGTACTGGTGGTGTCTCACGATCGCCACCTGCTCAAGAGCACCACGGATAACTTCCTGCTGGTGGCTGACGGCAAGGTCGAGGAATTCGACGGCGACCTGGAAGACTATGCCCGTTGGCTGTCGGACTACCGCCTGCGCAACGCGCCGGTCAGCAACACGCCGGTCAACCCGGACAAGACCGACAAGAAGGCCCAGCGCCAGGCCGCGGCTGCATTGCGTCAGCAACTGGCCCCGCACAAGCGTGAAGCGGACAAGCTGGAAGCCGAATTGGGCAAGATCCACGAGAAGCTGGCGAAGATCGAAACCAGCCTGGGTGACAGCGCCGTCTACGAGCCGGCCCGCAAGGATGAATTGCGCGACCTGCTGGCCGAACAGGCCAAGCTCAAGGTACGTGAAGCGCAGTTGGAGGAGACCTGGATGGAAGCCCTCGAACTGCTGGAATCCTTGCAAGCGGAGCTGGAGGCGCTGTCCTGATGGAAGCGCTGCAACTGCCGCTGCCGGCCCAATGGATCGCGCCGATCTGGGTGGCCGTACAGATTCTGCTGATCCTGCTGGCCGGCTATCTCGCCCAGCGCTTCGTCGCCAAATGCCTGAACCGCCTGGGGGAACGTTATCCGTTCCCGCCGCAGTTGCTGATGCCGCTGCGCGGCGGCCTGCGCTGGCTGATCATGGGCAGCGCGCTGATCTTCGTGCTGGAGCGCCTGGGCGTCTCTGCCACGGTGTTGTGGACGGCGTTGTCGGGTTTTGTGGCGGTGGCCGCGGTGGCGTTCTTCGCCATGTGGTCGGTGTTGTCCAACCTGCTGTGCGCCATCCTGATCTTCACCGTCGGGCCGTTCCGCCTGGGCGATGTGGTCGAGTTGGTGGACACCGTCGACAAGCCCGGCGTCAAAGGCCGGGTGGTGGCGATCAACCTGCTCTACACCACGCTGATCGAAGTGGAAGAGGCCGGTACCGGCAGTGTCATGGTGCAAGTGCCCAACAGCCTGTTCTTCCAGCGCTCGGTGCGCCGTTGGCGCGGCAGCGACGTGCTGCCTTAACCTGTGGCGAGGGAGCTTGCTCCCGCTGGGCTGCGTAGCAGCCCCAAAAAANNCCCTCGCCACAGCAAGCCCCCTCGCCACAAAGGCGCACCCCAAAATTTTTCTAGCCATTTCTCGGCCGGCAGCGTTAGTTTAGAAACATTCAGCAAACTACGCTCTGAGGTGTGTAATGGCGCTCGACACATGGCTGGCCTTTTTCCTGGCCAGTTGGATCATCAGTCTTTCCCCTGGCGCCGGTGCCATTGCGTCGATGTCCAGCGGCCTGCAATACGGTTTCCTGCGTGGTTACTGGAACGCCCTGGGCCTGCAATTGGGCCTGGCGATGCAGATTGCCGTGGTCGCCGGTGGCCTGGGGGCGATTCTTGCCGCATCCTCCACCGCGTTTTATGCGATCAAATGGTTTGGCGTAGCGTACCTGGTGTACCTGGCCATCAAGCAATGGCGCGCGCTGCCAACCGACCTGAGCGATGACGCGGCGATTCGCCCGATCGGCAAGCCGATGGCGATGATGTTCCGCGGGTTCCTGGTCAACGCCAGCAACCCCAAGGCCCTGGTGTTCATGCTGGCGGTGCTGCCGCAGTTCGTGAACCCGCAGGCGCCGCTGCTGAACCAATACCTGATCCTGGGCGCGACCATGATCTGCGTGGACATGATCGTGATGGCCGGCTACACCGGGCTCGCCTCGAAAGTGTTGCGCCTGTTGCGCACACCGAAGCAGCAGAAGCGCATGAACCGTACGTTTGCCGGGTTGTTTGTTGGTGCGGCGGGCTTTCTCGCAAGTCTGCATCGCGCAACGGCGTAACTGACGAAACCGGATCAAAAAATGTGGGAGCG
>NZ_JACARS010000098.1:0-13050 GCF_013386485.1 Pseudomonas sp. P7758
ACTTCTTCGAACTGGGTGGCGACTCGATTATCTCGATTCAAGTGGTCAGCCGCGCCCGGCAGTCCGGCATCCGCTTTAGTCCAAAAGACCTGTTCCAGCACCAGACGGTGCAGGCATTGGCGACTGTCGCGCAGACCGGTGACCAGCTGCAGGTAATCGATCAGGCTGCGGTGCAGGGCCCGGCGTTGCTGCTGCCAATTCAACAGGCTTACTTTGCCGACGCCATCCCGCAGCGTCACCACTACAACCAGTCGGTGCTGCTGCAACCGGCCCGTGCGCTGCAAGCGGCGCTGGTGGAGCAAGCATTGCAGGCGCTGGTGCTGCATCACGATGCGTTGCGGGTGATGTTCAACGAAAGCGCCGAAGGCTGGAGTGCCAGCCATCGCGACGCATCGATGCGCAATGATCTGTTATGGGTGCGCCCGGTGGCCGATGCTGGCGCGCTGGAAGTGCTGGCCAATCAAGCCCAGCGCAGCCTGAACCTGCAAACCGGACCCTTGCTGCGCGCCGTGTTGGCGACCCTGGACGATGGCACCCAGCGGCTGTTGCTGGTGATCCATCACCTGGCGGTGGACGGTGTGTCGTGGCGGATTCTGTTCGACGACCTGCAAACGGCCTACAACCAATTGCTCGCCGGGCAAGCCTTGCAATTACCGGCCAAGACCAGCTCGGTCAAGGCGTTTGCCGAACAGTTGCAAGCGCATGCACGCAGCGCGCAATTGCAGCAGCAGTTGGCCTACTGGCAGGCGCAACTGCAAGGTGCGGCGGCTGACCTGCCGTGCCTCAACCCCGAGGCGAGCCCACAGAACGGCCAGGCCATCACTGTTCATACGCGCCTGGACAAACACCTGACGCGGCAACTGCTGCAGGAAGCGCCGGCCGCCTATCGCACTCAGGTCAACGACCTGTTGCTGACCGCCCTGGCGCGGGTGGTCTGCCGTTGGACCGGGCATGCAAGTACCTTGATCCAGCTTGAAGGCCATGGTCGCGAAGAGTTGTTTGCCAACATCGACCTGACGCGCACCGTGGGCTGGTTCACCAGTATGTTCCCGGTCCAGTTGTCGCCGGCGGCGGCACTCGGGGACTCGATCAAGTCGATCAAGCAAGGGTTGCGATCGATCCCGGACAAGGGGGTGGGTTTCGGCGCGCTGCGCTTCCTCGGTGACGAGGCCAGCCGGTCAGCCTTGCAAGCGCTGCCGGTGCCGCGCATTACCTTCAACTACCTGGGGCAGTTCGACGCCAGCTTCGATAAGGAACAGGGCGCGTTGTTCAGCCCGGCCAGCGAAAGCGCCGGTGAAGAGCAAAGCGCGATGGCGCCCCTGGGCAATTGGCTGAGCCTCAACGGGCGGGTATTTGATGGCGCACTGAGCCTGGGCTGGACGTTCAGTCACCAACAGTTCGAGCAGGCCACCATCCAGCAACTGGCCGACGATTATGCCGTGGAGCTGGCTCTGTTGATCGGTCATTGCTGCGATCCTGCAAACCATGGCATGACGCCTTCCGACTTCCCGCTGGCCAGCTTTACCCAACCGCAGCTCGATAACCTGGGCCTCGCCGCCCGTTCGGTGGATGACATCTACCCGCTGGCGCCGATGCAGCAGGGCATGCTGTTCCACAGCTTGTACGAACAAGGCAGCGGTCAGTACATCAATCAGATGTGCCTGGACATTGACGGTCTCGACCCACAGCGTTTCGAGGCTGCCTGGCAGGCGGCGGTCGACGCCCATGACATTTTGCGCAGCAGTTTCATCTGGGAAGGCAGCGAGCAACCGGTGCAGGTGGTGCACAAACAGGTGCGCGTACCCTTCACCGCGCTGGATTGGAGCACACGCACGGATGCCCCGCAGGCCCTCGTCGAGTTGGCGTCCAGCGAGCGCGACCAGGGTTTCGACCTCGCCCTCGCGCCGCTGCTGCGGCTGGTGCTGGTCAAGACCGCTGAACAGCGTTATCACCTGATTTATACCCATCACCACATTCTGATGGACGGCTGGAGCAACTCGCAGCTGCTGGGCGAGGTGTTGCAACGTTACGATGGCCAGGTGCTGCCGCGCCCGGCCGGCCGCTATCGTGACTACATCGCCTGGCTGCAAGGGCGTGATGCCAAGGCCAGTGAGACGTTCTGGCGTGCGCAACTGCACGCGCTCGACGCGCCGACGCGCCTCGTCGAAAACCGTTTCGCCGCGCCGCAGCCGGCTGTCGAAACCAGCCATGCCAGCCTGTATCACTCACTGTCCCAACAGCAGACCCAACGCCTGGGCGAATTCGCCCGCCAGCAAAAGGTCACCCTCAATACCGTGGTCCAGGCGGCCTGGTTGCTGCTCCTGCAACATTACACCGGGCATGACACGGTGGCCTTCGGCGCCACGGTGTCCGGACGCCCCGGCGAACTCAAAGGCGTCGAACAGCAGATAGGCCTGTTCATCAATACCTTGCCGGTGATTGCCAGCCCCCGGCCGGAACAATCGGTCACCAGCCTGCTGCAACAGCTTCAGGCCCGCAACGTTGCGTTGCGCGAGCATGAACACACGCCGCTGTTCGAGATTCAGCGCTGGGCCGGGCAGGGCGGTGAAGGCCTGTTCGACACGCTGCTGGTGTTCGAAAACTACCCGCTGGCCGAGGCCCTGCAAGCGCAGGCACCGTCAGGCCTGAGCTTCGGCACGGTGGGTAATCAGGAACAGACTAATTTCCCGTTGACCCTGGCCGTTAATCTCAATGAGACCCTGAGCCTGCACTTCACTTATGCCCATGCTGCGTTCCATACACATACAATCCAGCGCCTGGCTGAGCAGGTGGAGCACGTGCTCGCACAGATGGTGAGCCTGGCCGCCGACCGTAGCCTGGGCGATATCGACCTGGTTGGCGCGGCGACGCGCACCGTGCTGTTGCGCGACTGGAATGCCACGGCAGTGCCGGCCACCGACCGACGCCACGTTCATCAATGGTTCGAGTCCCAGGCTCGACGCACGCCTGATGCGCCGGCCCTGTTGGCCGATCAAGCGTCGCTGACCTATGCCCAGCTCAACCTGCGCGCCAATCGCCTGGCTCATGCGTTGATCGAGCGGGGTGTAGGCCCGGACGTGTTGGTGGGGCTGTGCATGCCGCGCAGCGTGCAGATGGTCGTCGGGCTACTGGCGATCCTCAAGGCCGGTGGTGCCTATGTACCGCTGGACCCGGCTTATCCACAGGATCGTTTGATGTACATGGTCGAGGACAGCGGCATCGCCTTGCTGTTGACCGAAACCAGCGTACAGCCGTACTTCGCCGACGTGGCCGTGGACTGCCTGCTGCTGGACGCACTGCCCGAGCGGTTCGATGGCTACGGCGAGCATGAGCCTTCGGTAACCGTCGACAGCCAGAACCTCGCCTATGTGATCTATACCTCCGGTTCCACCGGGAAACCCAAAGGCGTGACGATTCGCCATGGCGCCCTGAGCAACCATATGGAATGGATGCAGGGTTGCCTGAAGCTGAATCACAGTGACCGTGTCCTGCAGAAGACCGCCATCAGTTTCGACGCCTCGGTGTGGGAGTTCTGGTTGCCACTGATGAGCGGCGCGCAACTGGTATTGGCCGCGCCGCAATTGAACCTGGACTTGACCACCTTGTGGGTCGAGGTGGAGCGTTGGGGGATCAGTGTGCTGCAAATGGCGCCATCGTTGCTGCAGGCGCTGTTGCCGCTGGCGACCCGTGAACACCTGGCCTCCTTGCGCCTGCTGATGTGCGGCGGTGAAGCGCTGAGTGCGCACCTTTCCCGCCAGGTCCTGGGCCTCTTCGATGGCGAGTTGCGCAATCTTTATGGCCCCACGGAGGCCACGATTGATACCAGCAGCCATGCCGTGGCGGCCACTGTCGAAGACGACGGGCGAATCATCGCCATCGGTCGTCCGATCAACAACGTACGCACCTATGTGCTGGACGGCGCCTTGCAGCCTTGCGCCGTGGGGGCGATTGGCGAGTTGTACATCGGTGGTGAATCCCTGGCCCGTGGTTATCACCAGCGTCCAGGGCTGACCGCCGAGCGCTTCGTTCCCGATCCGTTTGGCGAGTCGGCCGCCGCACGCCTGTATCGCACCGGCGACCTGGTGCGCCACGCCGAAAATGGCGTAATCGAATACATCGGCCGGATTGACCATCAGGTGAAAATCCGTGGCCTGCGCATTGAGCTGGGTGAAATCGAAGCCCGCCTCCACGCTCAACCTGAAGTACGAGACGCGGTAGTGCTGGCTCGGGAAACGGCGACCGGCACGAGCCTGGTGGGTTGGCTTGTCAGCCAGGACAGCAGCCTGGATAGGGCGGCCGAGGCGCGCTTGAGTGAACAGCTCAAGGCGCGGCTGGCACAACAGATGCCGGACTTCATGGTGCCCACCCATCTGGTCTTCCTCGATCAACTGCCGCTTACACCCAACGGCAAACTCGACCGCAAGGCACTGCCCGCACCGGATACCCGCGCGCTGCATTCGGCTTACCTGGCGCCGCAAAGCGATCTGGAATGCAAGGTCGCGGCCATCTGGCAAGGCGTGCTCAACGTTGAGCAGGTCGGTCTGGCGGATGATTTCTTCGAGCTGGGCGGGCATTCGCTGCTGGTGGTGAATGTGGTGTCGCGCCTGCAGCTCGAACTGGGCATGAAGTTAACGCCCCAATTGATATTCCAATTTCCGGTCCTCGGTGCGTTTGTCGCGCAACTGGAGCAGACCGGCACGTCAATGAGCACGTCAAAATTGAGCAAGCTTGAAGCGCTGCTTGATGAATTCGAGGAGGTTTGATGGACACCGCTGTCGCACAACGTATTGCCAGGCGCTTCATAACGCTGCCGCTGGAAAAACGCCGTCTTTACCTGCAGAAAATGCTCGAAGAGGACGTTTCCCCGGCGAACCTGCCGATTCCGCCTGTCAGTGCCGAGTTCGACACGTTGTCATTGTCCTTTGCCCAGGAGCGTCAATGGTTCTTGTGGCAGCTGGACCCGGAAAGCGCGGCTTATCACATGCCTACGGCCCTGCGCTTGCGCGGTCCATTGGACATTGCGGCGCTGCAACAGAGTTTCAGTGCGCTGGTCGCGCGCCATGAGAGCCTGCGTACCACCTTCGTGGTGCACGGCGAGCAAGTGGTGCAGCAAGTGCAGGAGGCTGCACCGGTAAATCTGCAGGTGCAGCCTCTGGCCCAGGTGCCGGATGCGGCGCAACTGCGGCACTTGATCGAAGACGAGACGCGCCGGCTGTTCGACTTGCAGCAGGGGCCCTTGTTGCGTACGTGCCTGTTGCAACTGGGCGCGGATGACCATGTGCTGATTGTCACCTTGCACCACATCGTTTCCGATGGCTGGTCGATGCAGGTAATGGTCGAGGAGTTGGTCAAGGGTTACGCCGCGTTCAGTCGAGGGTTGAGCCTGGAACTGCCAGCGTTGCCGATTCAATACAGCGACTACGCCATCTGGCAGCGGCACTGGATGGAGGCCGGCGAGCGGGAGCGGCAGTTGCAATACTGGACCGCGCAACTGGGCGGCGAGCAGCCGGTGCTTGAGCTCCCGACTGACGTTGCGCGCCCGGCCGTGATGAGCTATCGCGGTGCCCGGCTGGAGTTGGATATCGACACCGCGCTGGCCTGCGGCCTCAAGCAGATGGCCCAGCGCGAAGGGGTCAGTCTGTTCATGATCCTGCTGGCCTCCTACCAGGCCTTGCTGCATCGCTACAGCGGGCAGAACGACATTCGGGTTGGCGTGCCGACCGCGAACCGTAACCGGGTGGAGACCGAGGGGTTGATCGGCTTTTTCGTCAACACCCAAGTGCTCAAGAGTGAGGTCGACAGCCAGGGCTCCTTCAGTGCCTTGCTGCAACAGGTCAAGCAGACTGCGCTGGATGCCCAGGCGCATCAGGACCTGCCGTTCGAGCAACTGGTGGAAGCCTTGCAGCCGCAACGCAACCTGAGCCACAGCCCGCTGTTTCAGGTGATGTTCAACCACCAGACCCAAGGCCCGGCGGGCGAGGGGCCGGCCGGTGAATTGAAGGTCGAGGGGCTGCGCTGGGATACCCATAGTGCACAGTTCGACTTGACCCTGGAAACCATGGAGCGCCCCGATGGCCTGTCTGCGGCGCTGATCTATGCCACGGATCTGTTCGGTGCAGACACGGTTGCGCGGATGGCCGGGCACTGGCAAAACCTGCTGCAGGCAATCATCGCGAACCCGGCACAAAGCATCGGTGAGCTGCCGTTGCTTGACGCTGAACAGCGCCAAGCGCAGCTCGACGATTGCGTCCGCACGTCGGTAGCCACCCCGCAGGCGGGTTATGTTCATCGATTGTTCGAGGCACAGGTGGCCCGCTCGCCGGAGGCGCAGGCGCTGGTCATCAATGGCCAGCGCTTGAGCTACGGGCAACTCAATACCCGGGCCAATCAATTGGCGGTGGAGCTGCAACGTCACGGGGTGGGCGCGGGTGTGCTGGTGGGCATTGCCGTCGAACGCAGCCCGCACATGCTGATCGGGTTGTTGGCAATCCTCAAGGCCGGCGGCGCCTATCTGCCCCTCGATCCCGCGTTCCCGCAGGATCGCCTCGCCTACATGATTGAGGACAGTGGCATCGACCTGTTGCTGACCCAACATTCACTGCTCAGCCAGATCCCGGTGCCTGACACGGTCACTACGCTGGTGCTGGATCAACCGGGCAATTGGCTTGACGGCCATGCCGGTGACGATCTGCCAACCCGGCTGGATCCGGAGCACCTGGCTTATGTCATCTACACGTCTGGCTCCACCGGCCAGCCGAAAGGGGTGATGGTGCGACATGGCGCCCTGACCAACTTTGTCGCAAGCATGGCCAGGGTGCCGGGCATGACCGCCCAGGATCGGGCGTTGTCACTGACCACGTTCTCGTTTGATATTTTCGGCCTGGAAATCTACGTACCCCTGATGGTCGGCGCGTGCATCGTGCTGACCGGCCAGGAGGTGGCGCAGGACCCGTACGCCGTGCTGGCCCTGATCGACGCCGAACAGGTCAACGTGGTGCAGGCGACTCCCTCGACCTGGCGCATGTTGCTCGACAATGAACAGGCCCACGTGCTCCAGGGGTGCACGTGCCTGTGCGGCGGCGAGGCGTTGCCCCAGGAACTGGCGGTGCGCATGCTTGGCCTTGGCGGTGAAGTCTGGAATCTCTATGGCCCGACGGAAACCACGGTCTGGTCGGCGTTGCACCGGCTGCGTCCGCAGGCTGCGCAACCTTGGCTGGGCGGCCCAATCGACAACACATCGCTGTACATCGTCGGTGCAGACCTGATGCCGGTGCCCTATGGTGTTGCCGGCGAATTGCTGATCGGCGGGGACGGCCTGGCGCGGGGTTACTTCCAGCGCCCGGGATTGACCGCCGAACGTTTTGTTCCCCATCCGTTTTCCAGCACCGGCGAGCGGCTTTACCGCACCGGCGACCTCGCACGTCAGCGCCCGGACGGTATCCTCGAATACCTGGGGCGGATCGACCATCAGGTGAAAATTCGCGGTTTCCGCATCGAGCTCGGGGAAATCGAAGCGCGCCTGCTGGAGCAGGACGCTGTACGTGAAGCCGCGGTACTGGCCCAGGATGCCCCGGGCGGCCAGGCGTTGGTGGCGTATGTGGTCCCCGCCGCCGAATGGCAGGGCCTGGATGCCGACGGCCAGGGTCGCCTGCGCGACAGCCTGAACGCCCGGCTCAAGGCCAACTTGCCCGACTACATGGTGCCGGCGCATATGGTGCTGTTGCCAAGGTTCCCGCTGACCCCCAATGGCAAGCTGGACCGCAGGCAACTGCCCAAGCCCGATGCCAGCCAATGGCAGAAAACCTACGTGGCTGCGCAGACACCGGTGCAGCAAGCGGTGGCGGCGATCTGGGCCGAGGTGCTCAACGTGCCGCGGGTTGGCCTGAGTGACAACTTTTTCGAGCTGGGCGGCCATTCGCTGCTGGCGACCCAAATGGTTTCGCGGATTCGCCAGCAACTGCAAGTCCAGGTGCCTTTGCGTCTGCTGTTCGCCCATAACACCCTGCAAGCGTTTGTCGAGGCGATGGCCCCGGCATCGTTGACTCCTGAACAGGCCATCCCGCGCGTTGCACGCGACCAGCCGCTTGCCCTGTCATATGCCCAGCAACGGCAATGGTTTTTGTGGCAATTGGAGCCCACCAGCAGCGCCTACCATATTCCCGCGGCCCTGCGTTTGCGCGGACACCTTGATCTGGCGGCCTTGCAACAGTGTTTTGACGCCCTGGTGGCGCGTCATGAGAGCTTGCGTACCCGGTTTGTGCTGGAGAACGAGCGTCCCGTACAACGGGTTGACGCGCCGGCACCGGTGGCGATTGCGCTTGAATCCGCGGCTGCCGGGCTGGATGACCCTGGCCTGCGCGGCTTGATTGAAACTGAAACCCGCCAACTCTTTGATCTGCAGCGCGGGCCGTTGCTGCGGGTCAAGCTGTTGCAACTGGGCGCTGAAGATCACGTGCTGATCCTGACCCAACACCACATCGTGTCGGATGCCTGGTCGATGCGGGTCATGATCGATGAGCTGATGCAGTTATACCGCGGCTTCAGTCAAGGCCAACCGGCGGCGTTGGCGGCACTGCCGATCCAGTATGCCGATTACGCACACTGGCAGCGTCAGTGGCTGGCGGCGGGTGAGCAGCAACGTCAGCTCAGCTACTGGACAGAACAGTTGGGCGGCGAGCAACCGGTCCTTGAACTGCCAACCGACCATCCACGTCCGGTTCAGCAAAGCTATCGTGGGGCCCGGCTGCCGATCACCCTCGAGCCGTCCCTGGCCGAGAGTCTCAAGCGCCTGGCGCAGCAGCAAAACACCACACTGTTCATGCTGCTGCTGGCCGGCTTCCAGACCTTGTTGCACCGCTACAGCGGGCAGCAGGATATTCGTGTCGGGGTACCGATTGCCAACCGCAATCGCCTGGAAACCGAAGGGATGCTGGGTTTCTTCGTCAACACCCAGGTACTCCGGGCCGACATTGAGGGGCACCTGCGCTTTGACCAATTGCTTCATCAGGTCAAGCAGCGGGTACTGGGAGCACAGGCCCATCAGGACCTGCCGTTCGAGCAACTGGTGGAGCTGCTTGCACCTGCACGCAACCTGAGCCATACGCCATTGTTCCAGGCCATGTTCAACCATGCCAGTGATGCTCGTCGCGAGGCGATTGAACTGCCGGGGTTGAGCCTGGAGCAATTGACCTGGGATTCGGGCAGCGTGCAGTTCGACCTCTCCCTGGATACGTTCGAGTACAGCGAAGGCATCAGTGCCGCACTGTCCTATGCCTCTGACTTGTTTGAGCCAGCCACCGTCGCACGCCTGGGCGAACACTGGCTGAACCTGCTGCGCGCGATTGTGGCCAACCCCACCCAGCGCATCGCCGAATTACCGATGCTCGATGCGGTGCAGCGCCGGATGATGGTTGAGGACTGGAACCGCACGTTCGCCCATTACCCGAACAACCAGCCGGTGCACCACTTGATCGAAGCCCAGGTGGAGCGGGCCCCGCATGCCGTGGCGTTGGTGTTCGAGGGGCAGTCGCTGACCTATGCCCAGCTCAACGCGCGGGCCAACCGATTGGCTCATGCCTTGATCGCGCGTGGCGTAGGCCCCGATGTGCTGGTGGGCATTGCACTGCACCGCAGCCTGGAAATGGTGGTGGGCCTGTTGGCGATCCTGAAGGCCGGCGGCGCTTATGTACCGCTGGACCCGGAATACCCGCCGGAACGCCTGTCCTACATGATCGACGACAGCGGCATCGAATGGTTGCTGACCCAGCAAGCGCTGGTCGCAACCTTGCCGCTGCCGGAACGGGTGCGCACGCTGATACTCGATGGTGACGATGCCTGGCTGGCCGGTGAGGCGCAAGGCAACCCCGAGTCGCGGGCCGTCGCGCAAAACCTCGCCTATGTGATTTACACCTCCGGATCCACTGGCAAACCCAAAGGGGCTGGCAACAGCCACGGTGCCCTGACCAACCGGTTGTGCTGGATGCAACAGGCCTACGGGTTGCACGCCGACGACCGCGTGCTGCAAAAAACGCCGTTCAGCTTCGATGTGTCCGTCTGGGAGTTTTTCTGGCCGCTTATGACCGGCATCCGCTTGGTCGTGGCGTCGCCAGGGGATCATCGCGATCCACAGAAGCTGGTCCAATTGATCGAGCGCGAGGGCATTACTACCCTGCATTTCGTCCCGTCGATGCTGCAAGCGTTCGTGCTGGATGCCAATGTCAGCCGCTGCACCAGCCTCACCCGTATCGTTTGCAGTGGCGAAGCGTTGCCGATCGATGCGCAGCAGCAGGTCTTCGCCAAGCTGCCGGGCGCGGGGCTGTTCAATCTCTACGGCCCTACCGAAGCCGCAATTGACGTCACCCACTGGACCTGTCGTGACGAGGGCCGTGACGCAGTGCCCATCGGCGAGCCGATTGCGAACTTGATGACCTACATTCTCGACGCCGAGCTCAACCCGGTGCCCTGCGGCGTCAACGGCGAACTGTACCTCAGCGGCCAGGGACTGGCGCGTGGGTATCACCGTCGCCCGGAGCTGACGGCCGAACGATTCGTGGCAAGCCCGTTTGTCGCGGGTGAACGGCTGTACCGCACGGGCGACTTGGCCCGTTACCGCGTTGACGGGGTGATTGATTACATTGGCCGTATCGACCATCAGGTGAAAATCCGCGGTTTTCGTATCGAGCTGGGTGAAATCGAGGCCCGTCTGCTGGAGCACGGGGCCGTGCGCGAAGCCGTGGTGGTGGCGCAGGACAGCCGCAACGGCAAAGCCCTGAGTGGCTACGTCGTTACCCAGCCTGGCGCCGCCAGCGACTGGCCGGCACTGCGCGAGGCGCTGACAGCGCATCTGCGCCAGACCCTGCCGGAACACATGGTACCGACGCACCTGACGCCGCTGGAAAAAATGCCCCTGAGCCCCAACGGCAAACTCGACCGCAAGGCTCTCCCGGTGCCAGACATGGCTGAGGTACAGCAGGACTTCGTGGCTCCCGCCAATGCAGTCGAAAGTGCCCTGGTCGAGATCTGGCAAGCCGTGCTCGGCGTGGCCCGGGTGGGCACTGCCGATAACTTCTTCGCCTTGGGCGGTGACTCGATCAATTCGATTCAAGTGGTCAGCCGTGCACGTCAGCAGGGAATCGGCCTGGCCCCCAAGGACCTGTTCCTGCACCAGAACATCCAGGCGCTGGCCCGGGCTGCGAGCGCCGATCAAGCCGCAACGATCGATCAGGGGCCGGTCAGCGGTGACAGCCATCTGGTTCCGATGCAGCACTGGTTCTTCGCCAATGACATGGCGCACCGTGACCACTGGAACCAGTCGCTGATGCTGACCCCGCGCGAGCCATTGGACGGCGCATGTCTGCAGCAGGCCCTTGAGCACGTGGTGGCCCATCATGACGCCTTGCGCTTGCGCTTCGTGCAATCGGGCGATGGTACCTGGCAGGCCAGCCATGAGGCCGTCGGCGCACAACCGGTAGGCCTCTGGCAGCGCCAGGCAGAGAACGCCGATGAGATCATCGCCATTGCCAACCAGGCGCAACGCAGCCTCGACCTGCAACACGGCCCGCTGTTGCGTTGCAGCCTGATCGCAGTGCAGGACGGCAGTTCGCGCCTGCATCTGGCGATTCACCATCTGGTGATGGACGGTGTGTCGTGGCGCGTGCTGCTGGAAGACTTGCAAACGGCCTACCGGCAACTGGCGGTAAACCAGCCTGTGGTGTTGCCACCCAAGTCCACCGCGTTCAAGGCGTGGGCCGAGCAGTTGCAGGGCTACGCCCACAGCGAAGGGCTGGCTCGGGAGTTGAGTTACTGGACCGGGCAACAGGCCCATGCGTTGCCGGAACTGCCACGGGCGCGGCCTGAGGGCAGCCAGGCTTCGGTGCATGGCCATTCGGTCAACACGCGTCTGGATACAGAACAGACTCGGCGCCTGCTCAAGCAGGCACCGTCGGCCTATCGCACCCAGGTCAACGACCTTTTGCTCAGTGCCCTGGCGCAGGTGATTTGCCAGTGGACTGCGCAACCTGCGTGCCTGGTGCAACTGGAAGGCCATGGCCGTGAGGAACTGTTCGGCGACGTCGACCTGAGCCGTACGTTGGGCTGGTTCACCAGCCTGTTCCCGGTGGTATTGACCCCATCGGTGCACGCGGCAGACACCATCAAGGGCATCAAGGAACAGCTGCGCGCGGTGCCGAACAAGGGCCTGGGTTATGGCGTGCTGCGTTACCTCGGTGCAGAGGATGTCCGCTCGCGTCTGGCGAAACTCGCGCAGGCCCGGATTACCTTCAACTACCTCGGCCAGTTCGACCAGAGCTTTGATGAGCAGGCGTTATTCGCGCCGAGCGAGGAGGGCAGCGGGGCTGGGCACGCTGATGACGTGGCGCTGGGCAACTGGCTGACCATCGATGGCCGGGTGTACAACGGCCAGTTGTCCCTGGACTGGACCTTCAGCCGCGACGTTTTTGATGAGGCCACCGTCCAGCAATTGGCCGATGCCTACGGCGTCGCGTTGCAGGCACTGATCGAGCATTGCTGCGGCGAAGAGCATCAGGGCCTGACGCCGTCTGACTTCCCGCTGGCCCGTTTGACCCAGGCGCACCTTGACGGCTTGCCGGTGCCCGTGGCGCAGGTGCAAGACGTCTATGCGTTGTCACCGATGCAAGAAGGCATGCTGTTCCACACCCTGGCCGACGACAGCAGCGGTTTGTACATCAACCAGATCAGCCTGCCGGTACACGGGCTGGATACCGAACGCTTCGCCGCAGCCTGGCAATCGGTGATTGAGCGTGAGGACATTCTGCGGACCAGCTTTCACTGGCAGGATGGCTTGAGCGCCCCGGTGCAAATTGTCCACCGCCAGGCCGAATTGCCGCTGCTGATCGAAGACTGGCGCGGCCGGGACATCAGCGAACAGGCGATCGGCGAGCGCGCAACGGCTGATTACCTGCAAGGGTTCGATCTGGCCCGTGCGCCGTTGCAGCGTGTGCTGTTGCTGCGGCTTGAGGACGACCGCTACCAGATGATCTGGACCTGCCATCACATCCTGATGGACGGCTG